>JAESSR010000146.1 GCA_016764015.1 Phycisphaerales bacterium | reverse complement strand
ACCTCCACCGGAGGCCCGGGGGAGGCGAAAAGAGCGAGTTCTTGTGTGGAAAAGGAGCCGACAGACACGACTTAGTCATGCACGGGCTTTGCCTTTGCCGCCATGGCATCGAGCCGGGCGTGGAGCTCGGGGGCGGTTGAGTCATTGAGTTTGGCGCTGAACTCGATGTCGATCTTGGCAGCCTCGAATAAATCAATGAACTTGGGTGTTCTTCTGGTGAGGCGCAACGGTGCGGATCGGATGGTGCCTCCGATTGATTTTTTGCCAGGTTTGCTGCCTGTGAGCATGAATCCCGCGCCGTCGTAGATCCCGATTTCGCCGCCCGCGATGATTCCATAGCGGATCGAGGCACTCGCGGCGGTTGATTCGATGGGCGTTTTCCCCGGTTTAGGGTCTAAAAAGAGGTGGATATGGACGAGTGTGCCTGAAATTGCAGACCAATCTGCATTTGGCGCGAAGAATGCTGTCAGGTCTTGGTCAGAAAGATCGGTAAGGTAGATGTCGGCGGTGTTATCATCGTGGAAGGTGTACGCCTTGGTTTGAAACGAGGCCTTGAAGATTTTCTCGTTGGCATCGGAGATGATGGTTGATGAGCCACCTGAGCCGCCGCCGCCGCGTATGGCATTGCACCCTGATAGGGGGGCAAGGGTGGTGAAAGCAGCAGCGAGGAGAATAGTTGTGGTCGTGATCTTCATGGTACGAGCATAGCGGGAAAGTAGGGTGTTGTGTGCGGGCAACGGTTGGATTCTGAGGGCAATGAGTGGGCGTGTCGGGCTCTTTGATGGAACCAGTAGCTCGGCAGGTACGGATACATAAAGAATAGGAGCAAGCGATGCAGGGAATGAATATGAATACGAAACATACAAATGACAGCAGCAGCCCAAAGGCTCTGGTGTTTCGTGCCAGAACCGGTGTAGTGATGTTCATTGTCTGCACTGGGTTGTTCACCGGCTGGACCCAAGCGGGGGCGGTGCAGCGAACACAAGCCAACGCGGATTCAGTTGTTAAAAGTTCATTTGTTGAAGTTGAAGCACCGAAGAAGAAGTCATCGAGCTCGGCAAAAAAATCGAAGTCTTCCCAGCCTGCGCGCAGCCCATCGAAATCATCGGCGCGCCCTTCATCTCGTTCATCCAAATCTTCGGCTCGCCCGGCATCCCGATCTTCAAATCGATCATCAGCTCATTCATCAAAGCGGGCAATGCCAACGAAGAGCGCATCGAAGCGTCGATCGTCCTCGGCATCATCGCGTCGAGCAGCACCAACACGCAGTTCAAGATCATCCCAAGCTCATTCGAGTGGATCAAAGGCGCGATCAAGTGCGAAACGATCTGCTCAACCAAGTTCTCGTAGGCCTTCGGCTCAACCAAAGGCTCAACCCAGTGCCAAGCCTCGCACAAAGCCGAGCACTCGACCAAGCACTCGTCCGTCAACCCGTCCGAGTACCCGCCCATCTACGCGCCCTTCTACTCGACCGTCAACTCGGCCTACGACCAGTCCAACGACTCGGCCTTCAACTCGACCATCAACCCAACCATCAACAGGTTTTCGCACATCTCCAAGTTCTCAACCGAGTGCTCGCCCTTCGCCGACACCAACAGATACAGGGCGCATTGATCCGAAGGGGACAATCCAAGACCGGGCAGTGCCCAAAGGGATGCGTCAGCGCCCGGTCGCAGGGCAAGGTGGCAAGAGGGCATCCAAGCCGGTGATTCGTCCGAATGAAGTGCCCATTGGCTTCGAGATCGATAAGGCTCGCGAGGCGTTTCTGGATCGGACACGCATGAATCCGAAGAATGGCAAAGCCGGTGGAACAACAGGGACAGGCTTGGGCATTGAACCTATTGATGATGGAACTGGCGGCGGAACCGATGACGGACTCGGTAATGATTTCGATGATAGTGCCAATGGGCATCATGATGACGACGCTCATGACAACGGGCATGACAACGGGCACGACGATGGTCATCATGGGGATCACCGCGACAACCATTACTACTACAACTCGGATTATTCCTACTACACCCATCGTACAAGCCCGCACGGGTGGTGGTATGTCTATGGCGACTACAACGGCGATGGATACACTGACTATGTTTGCACGAATGGTTCGTATTCGATCTACTGGTATGGATGGACCGGGTCGTACTGGGGGGCCTCCCCTTGGTATGGTTGGTACGGCTCATCGTATTCGCCTTATTCTTGGTGGCAGAACTCATTCTCTGGTCGGTACCGAGGAGCGATCTATGGGAGCAATGGAGATTTGACATCCGATCCGTCGTACGCCAGCACGCCAGCGGATCAAAGTGCCATGCCCGAAGCGATTCCTTTGTCTGCCCTTGAGGTGGCGCGTTTAGAGATGTCCATCGGGCAGCCGGATGTAGCGGTGGATGCGTATCGTGCTCATCTGAGTGAATACCCCAGCGACTGGGTCGCTGTTCGTGAGTTGGGGATCGCCATGATCCGTGTTGGTGATCGCGGCGACGGGATCGCATTGATCAACTACGCTTATTCGCTCGAACCATCACTGGCCTACGACGCACTTTCTGCGAGTGTATTTGAGGATTCTGCGGAACTTATGCGTGATGCGGTGATCGACGCTGTAGGTTGGGGACATCGCAATCCATCAGCGAGTGTCTGGCTGACGGTCGCGGTGTTGATGCAAGCCGAGGGACGCGATGGCCCGGCGTTGCGGATGATCGAACGAGCCGAGGGCTATGGACTCGATTCATTCGTCGCGTCAGAAATGCGATCGGCATTGTTGCACCGTTAAAAGATGCAGACGAAACTATTTCACTGTGTGTTGTTGGGTGATCTGTGGGTTCTGATTCTGGCTTGGTGCATTCGAGTTATTTGGAGGTTGTGATGGAGTTGCTTGTGATCGCCGAGGCCTTCTTTGTTTATTGACCACAAACGATGACATCACGCCCGCAGCCAACATAAATGAAGAGTTGGGCATTGCGTTGGCGAGGGTATCGAGCACAAAGAGGAGGAGTGCGAGCCCAATTGCCCATGCTGCCCCTTGGGCCCCCTCAAAGATTCGTCGCTGCGTTTTTCGCCGGATGAGGATGAACATCGGGGCAATAAAGGTGCCATAGGCAGCGACGAGCCCAAATATGCCTGTAGTCCCCAGTAGGATTGCCCACCAGCTATCTGAGACGGTAATATCTATGCCAAACTCGTTCTTGACCCGCCATCTGCCCCAGCCTCCCCATCCAAATATTGGCCTCTCCATCGCTCGCTCCGCAATGATGGTGTCATTTTCGAGTCGCATGGTGAGGGATTGTGCACGATCCTCACCAAGGAAGGCTGTCATTT
>JAESSR010000145.1 GCA_016764015.1 Phycisphaerales bacterium | reverse complement strand
CCTTGTTGGCGGTGTCGCGATTCTTGGAACTCTTGGGATTGAGGTCACCAGTTTCGCTGCCATCCTTGCTGCTGTCGGCTTTGCCATCGGTATGGCGATGTCAGGCATGCTGGGTAATATCGCGGCCGGCGTAATGCTCTTGTTCTTCCGTCCATTCAAGGTTGGCGATGTTGCTAATGCGGGTGGCACGACAGGCAAGGTCATCGAGATCGGTTTGTTTACTACCACCTTTGATACGCCTGACAACCGCCGCATCATCGTGCCCAACGGCGCAATCTTTGGTGGCACCATCGAGAATGTTTCGTTCCATGATACGCGCAGAGTCGATGTTGAAGTCGGGACCGATTACGGCGCAGACATCGACAAGACTCGTGAGATTTTGATGGCGACCGCCAAGGCATGTGAAAATGTGCTTCCAGATCCAGGGCCAGGCATCGTCCTCGCCGGGCTCGGCGGCTCATCAATCGATTGGTCCATCCGTGTATGGGTCAACGCTGCGGATTACTGGGGAGTGAAGGATCAACTCACACGCGATGTGAAATACGCACTCGATAACGCTGATATCGGTATTCCTTATCCACAAATGGATGTGCATATCGACGGCAAAGTCGCTCAAGGCTAACGCTCTTTGGTAGAACGGGCTTCCAGCCCGTTTCTTCAAAGCATCATTCGATAATAAACAAACCCATGCTCATTCGGCATGGTTTTGTTTTATTCTGTTGGGGATCAACGGGCTGGAAGCCCGCTCTACTAAGAGTTACGGTTCTGTGCGGATTCGATCAAGCCATTTGCTCCAGATGCTCAGTACGAGCATCATGTAGAGTCTCTGCGAATGATCTCGCCCGTGCCAGGGGTTGATTGATTTCTCGCCGGCGGCGTCGTGCTCGCGGAGCATCTGCTGCACAAAGTTCATGTTGATGTTCACGCCTGCATCGGCCAATCCGGGGAACGGATCGGTTGATTCGAGGTGGTCATAGAGGAGTTGTCGCATGTCGCCATAATCTGTGCGGAACCACTCGCCGATGGGGATCGCGAAGCCTTGCTTTGGGCGATCGACGATGTGATCCGGGAGGTATTTGCGAGCGACTTGTTTGAGGAGCCCTTTGCGCTCGCCGTTGGGCATGAGGATGTCTTTGGGAGTTGCAAGGGCGGCTTGTGCAAGATCCGGGTCAAGGAATGGGCAACGGACTTCCAGTGCAACAGCCATGGATGCGGTGTCAGTTTTTCGGAGTAGATCACCAGTGAGATATTCATCGATATCCCACGCCCGAGGATCAGAAGATCGGCGTGCAAGTGCTGAAATTGAGTCGAGTGTATTCCAGTCAGAGTGTGGTTGAATGATCAGTTGCTTTAAGGCTTGGCGTGGAAAAATTGCAGTGAGTTCGGGGCCAAGGCTAGTGAGTGGATAGTGATTTGCATTGAGTAATCTACGCAGCTTTGAAGATTTCGATCGAGGGTTTCGGTCTGGAATGATGCTTGTCGGAATCCATTTTGATCCCAGAGGAAGCTTCGAGAGTATGGATTGAACTTGGTGGCGTTGATAGCCACAGAATAACTCATCACCACCATCTCCTGAGAGGGCAACCTTCACATGCTCGGATGCAGCCCTTGATACCCAGAATGTTGGAAGCAGTGAGCTATCACCGAACGGCGATCCAAGCTGTTCTGTAAGTGCAACCAAGTCTAATGCGGGATCAACTTGGCAGTCGAGGGTGTGGTGTTGAGTTCCGAGGTGCTTTGCAATCTCTTCCGCTGCGACAGATTCGTCGTATTGCATCGATGGCATTCGCACAGTAAAAGTATCTAGTTTGCCGAGCTCATCAATCGCAAATCGAGAGATGAGTGATGAGTCGATTCCGCCGCTCAGAAAACAGCCCAGAGGCACATCCGATTCGAGTCTTCTTTGTACAGCGGTGCGGAGCAGTTGGTCAGTAGATTCTTCATTGAGTGGCGAGCGCTTTTCTTCTCGGTTTAGCCAGGCGATGACTCCGAAATGCCTTGCTTCAATTGGCATGCTGCCATCTTCTGGGATATCTGCAGCAGGGTTGATGTCGGTGCCCCACGCATTACTTGTTGGTCTCTGGTTCACCCATCCGTGTCGAATCCATCCTGGAATATTTGAAGTTAACAGAGAGGCTGAATTTGTATCGCTTCGATGATTCGTACTTGCGATTGGGAGTAGTTGGAGGCCACGGATGGATGATGACCAAGTTGTCACATTTGGAGCGACTGCATAGCTTAAGTGGAGTGGCTTTTCGCCGAACGGATCGCGGCGAGCATTACAAATGCCGCGTTTTCGATCCCAAAATAAGCACGCATACATTCCGTTGAGCCATCTGGTCACTCCAGCTTCAGTTGCTTTGTCATTCCAATCTATCCATGAGTGCACCAAAACTTCGGTATCTGAATGATCCGTCTCAAACACATGCCCGGCGGCTTCGAGTTCGGTTCTCAGTTCGCGGTGGTTGTAGATGCAACCGTTGAAGACGACGGCGACGATTGGTTTGTTTGGTTCGATCTCGCTGGCGATGATTGGGGTTTCGCCGGGTTGGTAGGTGAGGTCTGGGCGGAGCCGATCGCCGTCGTGGACCATGGGTTGGTGCCCGCCGTCGTGATCGATGATGCTGAGTCTTCGGTGGACGAGGGCGATGTCGACGGTTGAGCCATCACTACGAACAGTTCGATCGCGGAATCGTCCTTGCCCGTCGGGGCCACGGTGTTTGATTGATTCGTCGAGGATATCGAGCCATGCTTCGGGGATGGCAACGAGGGGCGGCGGGGGAGTGCCGTCTTTGGGGTCATGTACTTTGATGATGCCCGCGATGCCGCACATGGTTAGTTGGTGTCTCCGTCTGTAGTTTCACTCGGTGCATCGAGGGCTTGGTCAGCGGATAGTACAGGGTTTCTATCCAAGAACAATCCTGATCTATAGCCCCAGATAGTATGGATAATCCGGGTGATGCACATCGAGACGATGAAGGCGAGAGCGAATGCCCAGCCGGGGTCCATGTCGGCGAACTGTTGGAGTGCCCAGGTAGCGCTGATCGATAGGAACGCGAACAGCGGGGCGAGTACGAAGCGTTCGAACTGAACTCTGCCCGCATCGCGGAGAAAATCCATGGCCTTTGAGCTGCTTGAATTTTCAGACTTATCCTCGAACGGTTTCCAATGGTTGGCGATCCAGTGGAAACCAAAGTAGATGAACACATCAATGGTTGTGTCGATGATGTAGGCGAGGACAGAAATGAGTAGTTCGTGTTCGTGTCCGATCATGCCTGAGAGAAGTTTTACTGGATATATGCTGATTGCGATAGAGATCAAGCCTGTGATGAAAATATTGGCATTGATATTGATGACCCGTTTGCGCTGGTAGAGGTTGAAAGCGCGTTTGGGCATAGGCTGGTTCTCTGGGGTTGCTTAGAAGGAACGGTTGATGACGGCATCGGCGATGAGCTCAAGCATCGAACGCCCAGCGGATTCGGGGAGTTTAGCCAAGGCGTCCTTTGCTTGTTGGATATACGACTCGGCGAGTTTCTGGGTGGCTTCTACCGAGCCGGTGGATTCGATCGCTTTTGTGATCTCTGGGAAGACTGAGCGATCGCCAGCGGCGGCTTGTTGGAGCATCATCAATGAGCGTGTGCCGTCCATGACCCCGGTGTTTTCGAGATGATGAATCACCGGGAAGGTGAGCTTGCCCTTTTCGAGGTCTTTGCCGACGGATTTTCCGACTTCTTCTTCCTTTCCAAGCAGATCAAGGACATCGTCTTGGATCTGGAACGCGATGCCGAGTTTTTGCCCGAAGGATTTGAGAGCGAGCGTGGTGGGGTTGATTGATTGATCGTACCCGAGTGTTGCGAGGGCCCCAAGTTCACATGCTGCGCCGATGAGTGCTGCCGTTTTGCGTTCGAGTATCTCGATATAGGTGGACTCGTCCATCGACAGGTTTTCACGGTTGTGAAGTTGGAGCAGCTCGCCGGTGCACATAACGGCTGAGGCGTTGCCCACGATTTGCGATGGGATCGGTGAGTTGAGTGATGAGCAGAGCTCGTATGACGATGCGATCAGGAAGTCGCCAAGGATGACGGAAACCTCGTTGCCTTTGAGCATGTTGATGGTTTGTCCACGGCGGCGGATCTCGGCTTCGTCGAGCACATCGTCATGGACGAGTGTTGCCATATGGACCATCTCGCAAACAGCGCCAGAAATGATGTGGGCATGCGTGATGAGCTTGTCGTGCTCTTTGCTGGCGAGCAACGAATCGCTCTCTGGGTTGGCAGCGATGCCACAGAGCAAAACGAGGGTTGGGCGAAGCATCTTGCCTCGGTATCGTTCGATGTGCTGGCACATCTCATCAACTGGTGGCAAGTCAGAAACGAGCTGGCCTGCGAATACCGTTTCAACCCGGGACAACGATTCCGTGAGGAGCCCTTGAAGGCTGGCGAGTTCTTGCGGAATATCGAGCACACTTTGCATATTCAAGGTCCATCTTCATGGGTGGAAATAAGGGGCAAAATCAATCGTACGCAACAATATATGAGATGAAAGCAGGGTCTGCTTCACCTTTAAGTGTTGGCTCGTAGATGCCGTTGCCTTCTTCATCATCGTCTTCATCGTCGCCTTCCCAATAGACAACAACATTTGCAAATCCGGCTTCTGAGAGCAGT
>JAESSR010000144.1 GCA_016764015.1 Phycisphaerales bacterium | reverse complement strand
GGTTGATGGCATTTTTGATGGTGCGGTTTCGGATGTTGACATCCTGACCGGCTCTGGGGCTCATATATGGAGTTTTCTTCGGCTGATTCCGCTTGCGGATTCTACGAGATGTCCCAGATCCGTCCCCTTGCCCGCCTTTGGTCGGGGGTCGGCTCGATTGATTGAGTTTGCGATCTTCATTGATTGATTGTGATGCCGATTTGCGTAAATCACGGATTTCATCGCGGGTGAGCTCTCGCCAACCGCCTCGGGGCAATCCTTTGAGCCGAACCGGGCCCATCCCGGTGCGTTCGAGCTTGCGGACAGGATACCCCACCGCTGCCAACATTCGACGGACCTGACGGTTTCGTCCTTCGCGCAGGGTCAATGACACCACGGTGCGGTCTCGATCTCGTGCGACGAGCTCGATCTCGACATGGGCGGTCTTCGCTACGCCATCGGTTTGACCGGCTTTGCGCTGGGCGAGGTAGATGCCGCGTTCGAGTTCTTTGATTGCTTGTTCGTCGAGTTCGCCTTTGACTGTGACGCGGTAGGTCTTGGGCACGCCGTATCTTGGGTGGGTGAGACGGTTGGCCAGTTCACCATCATTGGTGAGCAAGATCAGCCCGACGGTATCGTAATCGAGGCGTCCAACCGGGAAAAGCCTCGCTGCAGCGGGATGATTCACCAGTTCGGTGACGGTGCGCCGGTGCGAACCCGGCTCGTCTTTATTGGTCGAGAGCGTATTGCTCGGCTTGTTGAGCATGATGTAGAGCTTGCGATCGGCCTTGGGTAAGGGCTTACCATCAACCACAATGTGGTCTTCTTCAGGGTCAACCCAAGCGGGTAGGCTGGTGACGGGCTTTGAGTTGACCTCGACGAGCCCGTCTTCGATCATTGCCTCGCAGGCTCGGCGTGAGCCTACTCCGGCGTCGGCCATCACGCGTTGGAGGCGCTTGCCTCGGGATGCGTCGGTCAGGTTTGTTTGTTCTGCTCTTTGTGCCATTGCTCTCTAGTGTACGCATCGGTGGCACAAATCTTTGATGAACATGAAACTTGGGTGCCCTTTTCGGCGTTGTTTTTTGAGAAAATGAGACGATCTAGCCGAGGTTATTGAGACCTTGTGCTTTGATCATCTTCGAGGGCATTGGCTCACGATGATCACAGAGGGTACGAAAACGACTTTGGTCAGGAGTGAATCGATGGGCACCACCAACTCAACAACCTCGAACGGGACACGCACACCGATCCCGGTCGCCGTTCAATCTCATATCAATCCGACTCAGCAAAGCTCGATTGTCGAGCCTCGCTCAGGGTTCGGAGCCGGTATAGCTGCAGGGGCGAGCCCTGGGATTGGCGAAAATGAGGAGATGTTCTTGTCGCCGAGGGTGCTCGATGCGGGCGCGTTTGCTCGGTTCTCGGAGATGCTCAAATCCATTATCTCGCAGGCCAACTCCCAAGGGCGCACGCTCGAAGGTTTTAGTGCCGATGCAGAAGCGATGGTCAAACGATGCGATGTGACGGGCGAAGCGATCAATAAACGCATGCAAGCCGGCTTGCGGATGATCAAGATGATTGACGAGCGAGCCGCACGCACGGATCTATTGCTCGACAAAGTCTCGGCGGCCCAGCCTGATTCACAAGTAATCACCGCTCAGCTCGATGCCATTATCGAGCAAAGGCTTGAAAAAGCACAACAACAGATCGAAGATGTTGTTGCCCGAGCCCACACCCGGATAGAAGAAGCGAACACACGAGTGTTGAAGGCTGAGGAAAAAACTCGCCGAGCGGTTGAATCGAGCGAGGGGCATGCGCTCAAACTCGCAGAGCTGAGCTCGCGTGTCCAAGGGCGGCTCAACGAGCTCGATGCGCGGATCGAAAACACACGCAATGAAACAAGCAAGACGCTCGTCGAGATTCTTGATCGCACGGACTCTGTCACAAAGGGTTTGAACAACGCGATCGATCAAGTGTTGGCGAGAACGCATGAAGCGGGCGAGCACTTGGCGATCAAGGTTGACGAAGCATCAGAGCTGACCGACGCACGGATTGTTGAGCTCAATGCATCGATCGAGCCTGTGGTTGAGGCGTCCCAGCAGGCGATGCGGACATTGGGGATTGACCCAGAGAACCCGGTGTTTGAAGACTCGCCATTGGCACGGATCGAGCAGCTCGTTGAACGCGGCGAAACACAACTCGCTTCATTAGATCGTGTGTACCGTCAGCAGGAAGACCTGCAGTCACAGGCCGAGGGCGTGAAGGCGGTCTTTGGGATATGGCTTGTTGATGCAGCCAATGATCTTGATGTGCTCGAAGAACGCAAGGACCGGATTGTTGGGCCGATGAGTGAAGCGGCGGACAAAATCAACAAGCTCGGTCCTGAACTCGAAGACAACCTTGAACTCGCATCGACCAAGCTCACCCATCTTCAGATTGAACAGCAGGCACTCCGTCAGACGATCCAGGCATCGTCGTCGGTGGCCAATGAGGTTTCACAGCGGATGACCAATGAATCCGGGCAGCTTCAAGCATTGCTCGATGGTTCGTTGCACAAGCTCTCGACGCGTGTCGAGCAAGCAGGGGTTTGGCTGGGGGCGTTGATTCAACGGGCGGAATCTTTGGGGGCTACGCTGCCCGGTGCTGGAGTAATGAACTTTGGTACAGAGCCGATTGCTGCACCAACGGTATCAACACCTGTACCGGCAACAACATCAACGCTGGCGCAATCAGTCGCAGCTATCTCTGAGCCTGTTTCTAAAGCGGTGATTGAGCCGACGATTGAAGATGTGATCAAAGAGGTGATTGAAGAGGGGATTGATGAAGTGATCGTGAAAGCGAGCATGGATGCGCCGAGGATAAGGACGCCGCTGCCGCCGAGTTTACCGATTGATGCGTTCTCGTTTGAGGGTGCGTCGTTGGTGATCGAGCATCAGATTGAAGATCGGAAAAAATAACAGGATAAGTTGAACTCACAACGCACTGACCCACCATCGTGCATGGGCGGGCTGACCGATTGGTCGGCCCGTTTGTTTTTTGAACAATCCAACTTCAAACCAGCATCATTTCGATGGAGTCCATTGAGTCCAGGGGAAATCATTGGGGATCAGATGTTCACATCTATTGAGCCACCCGACCATGAACTCGAGTGCATCGACCACGCGTGGGCCGGGGCGGTTAAACATTTGGTTGCCATCGACGACCGCGACCTTGTTGTTGATGACGGCGGGCAATGTTCTGAACCAAGGCTCGTCGGCGTAGAGCCGATTGGTCTCGGCGATGGCTTGAGCGAGGGTGAGTCCGCAGGGGGCTATAACAAGATATTGAGGATTGGTTGTGCAAAAGAGTTCTGTAGGGACGGCAATGGAGTGCCCGGCGATGCGTTCGGCTTGCTGTGGGCCGACGGCGGCTCCTGATCCGGGTTTGGCGACCACTTCATTGAGTGGGTGGCGGGCGCCGGCTCGTCCGATGATTTGCACCGTCCAATGGCCGGCGACATAGATCGGGTCAGTCCATTCCATGAACCCACAGACCGGACCATCGTCATAGGGATTGATGTGTTCCTCAGCCCGATCCATCCTTTGACGGAGATTGACCACTTCATGCATTGCCCGCTCGCCCATTCCGATCGCTTCGCCCACCCGATAGATGTCATCGAGGATATCTTCAACGGTTTTGGGATTGAGCGTCAAAATAGCCGGCTTGTTGCGCATGGATTGAGCAGCTTCGCGGACGGTATCGAGATCGATCGAGCAGACAGAGCACAGGTCTTGGGTGATAATCAGATCAGGCTCAAGCTTCGTAAGCTCTTTGATATCAATCTCATAGAGCGATTCACCGGATTGAACACTTGCAGCGACTTGCTCGTCAACTGCTTTGGCTCCAGCACCCGATTCGGGATCAATATATGTGCGTTGCGAACTGAGCGCGGGGACAGAGAGCACGGCGGGCGGAAAGTCGCACTCGTGGGATCGGCCGACAAGCATCGATTCCGCGCCCAAAAGTGCGATGATTTCGGTGCCAGATGGGATCAAGCTCACGATGCGCATCGTCATACTCCGAAATAAGGATAAGCCCGTTCTT
>JAESSR010000143.1 GCA_016764015.1 Phycisphaerales bacterium | reverse complement strand
GTATTCCTTGGCCCAGTCATACACACGAAAAGTCGTATCGCTCGGAGTTTGGATCTCGGCAACCAACACACCCGCGCCCAGCGCATGAACTGTGCCGCTAACCGACCTTGGCAACGGAACATGGCGCTATGACTACGCGGTTCACAACCAGAACTCGCACATGTCCATCGCTTCGTTCTCCGTTCCTGTCTCAGGGGGCACAAGCGATCACTACTTCAACGATATCGATTACCACTCATCAGTTGACGCAAACATCGATGGCACCGACTGGGCACCTGTAGAAGGCGCTGGCTCGATCTCATGGTCGACCACACCATTCGCTTCAAACCCGAACGCCAACGCAATCCGTTGGGGCACCACCTACAACTACTCATTCGTTTCAAGCTCACCACCTGCTAAGGGACTTACCGAAGCAACACTTGGCATGTGGCGTGACGCTGGCGTTTCACTCACCGCAATGGTGACTGCTCCTGCTGGCTCTGGTGCATGTGACAACCCTGCCGACTTCGATGGCAACGAAGAGTTCAACTTCTTCGATATCTCAGCATTCCTTGGCGCATTCTCAGCCAATGATCCAGCTGCCGACTTCGATAACAACGGCGAGTTCAACTTCTTCGATGTTGCAGCATTCCTCGCAGCATTCGGCGAAGGATGTCCATAATCTGACATCGAGTACATCAACACCGATTGTGATGATTCAGTCAAATGAATCATTGGGTTAGCCGGTGTTTGAAAAAATCCTCCAAACCCCCACGCCGTATGGTGTGGGGGTTTTTTTATATCCCAATATTCACACGCATACACTCTGAGCATGCCTACTCAATCCAACACCAAATCAAAGACCAAATCAAAGACCGGACTCGTCATCTTTGACCACCCGCTGATCGCGCACAAACTCGCGACAATACGCAATCAAAATACCGGGCATCGGCTCTTTCGCGCTGCGCTCTCGCAGATCGCGGGGCTGATGGTCTATGAGGTGACCCGATCGCTGCCTACAGAAATGATTGATGTCCAGACGCCGGTCACACAAGCACAGTGCCAAATCATCAAAGGCACCATCACCATCGTCCCGGTGCTCCGCGCAGGGCTCGGGATGATTGATGGCATCCTTGAAGTGATGCCCGAAGCACGCGTGGGGCACCTCGGACTTGCGCGTGATGAACAGACCCTTGAGCCTCACGCGTATCTCAACAAACTCCCTGCAGATATTGATGCCGGGCCTGTGATTCTCGTAGATCCGATGCTGGCAACCGGCGGGAGTGCCTCGGCTGCCCTCACGATGCTTCGCCAAGCGGGAGCCAGCGATATCCGCATGATCTGTCTGGTGGCGGCCCCCGAAGGCATCGCACGCCTGCAGGCTGATCATCCATCGGTGACGATCTATGCGGCTGCGCTCGATGAGAAACTCAATGAAAAAGGATACATTGTGCCCGGGCTCGGCGATGCTGGCGATCGGATGTACGGGACGGTTTAACTACCCACTCCCCGGTAGCACAGGCGTCCCGCCTGTGGGCCTTTCCGAACAACAAAAGAAATAAGAACACAGGCGAGACGCCTATGCCACTCAAGATTAAGATTCGTCCGGTGGCACGCCGATATCTTCATCCCACAAGTCAGGACGCTCGGCGATGAACCTCTCCATCATTTCAATGCAACGGGAATCGTTGGCCAGGATCACCTCGACCGATTCGGCTTTGAGCCAGTCTTCGCGTCCCATGAATGTTTGGTGCTCGCCGATGATTACGCGTGGAATCCGGTGGAGGATCGCAGTGCCGGTGCACATAGCGCACGGCGAGAGTGTTGATGCAAGGGTCAGCGTGTGCCAGTCTCTTCGTCGACCGGCGTTGCGGATGCACACGGTCTCGGCGTGGGCGGTTGGATCGCCGGACTGTACCCGTTCGTTGTGCCCGACTGCAACGATCTCGCCGGCTTGATTCATCAGGGCCGATCCGATCGGGATGCCGCCCTCATCGAGAGATTTGCATGCCTGCTCAAAGGCTGCGTCGAGTGGGTGTTGGTCGATGTTGCTCAGTGTGCTCATGTGATGAGTGTATCACTATTGTGAAAGGCGATCAGTCCTCAGTCGCATCTGACTTTGAACCCGTTCTGATATTTATCTCTGGAATAATCGGCGCACGATCTAAAGGCTCAACATCGACCGGGATCAACTCGGCCTCGGCGTGCATGTGGATGGGCTCGAAGAAGGTGCCGGGCAAATCGCTCTTCCACGGGTCTTGCAGATGACGGAGCATCCCGAAGGGCACGCGCACACGCATCGAAACGAGTGTCGGATCGTCTTGATCAACTTCGACCGTGAGTGATCCATGATCTTCGCCGCCATCGAGTGCGCCGGGGGTCGCGTTTTCGCCTGCGATCACGCGCCCGCCGAGTGTGTCTTCAGGATCAGAAAGCAGGTATTGATTGCGTGCGGTGCCCGGCAGAGCGCAGGCTTTGAGATCGCCGATGGCGTATTTGAGGTGCATCATCCCGGTGCCCTCGTGATACTTCACTGGCTGATTAAACTTCACCCCGGTGACCGCAAACTCGATCATGGTGTGCGGATCAATCCCGGCAAAGAATGCCCGCGCGCTGTCGATCTTCGTCACGCCGAGCCGAATCACCGCGCCTTTGGGATGCCCTGCGCCGGTTTCTACACGGGTGCCTCCGAGTGTCACATAGCATTTGACATTCTTGCCGATGGCTTGGCCGCCATAGGGTGCGGTGTACCCCATGGTGCCTGTAAAGCCTTCTTTTTTGCCATTGATGACCCAGTTGACCTCGACAGTAGGGTGGACATCATGCTCGACGAGCAGTAATACCGGACGCTCTTGAGATTCAGATTTTGATATTTCATAGAGATTAGTAAACTTTGATTCTGGTTGTGCGCCCAAGGCCAGCGAGCCTAAAACGCCAATCAATACCCAGACAGACAGTTGTTTAAAGTGTTTCATATCCTTCAGTGTATACAAAGACTCAATTCATACAACCGAATCCTGTATTTCCGCAACCGATTGACAAATTGGGACGAATAATACGGTGCTTACTCAAGCAGTGGGGTCTGTGTGTCGTTTTCACATGTGTACTTTCGAACTCCTCTTTTTCGAACACATCTCGGCATATTTTTCTTGCAGCGTTGTCATCACTCGACGCATGGAAAACTGAAAAGGAATCCGTCCAATGGGTCTCAACCACCAAATACGCTCATGCTCTCGACAGGCTGCACTCTGTGCTGCTCTTATTACGCTTTCTGGCACCAGCATGACGACGAGCGCCCATGATGACGATGTCCGCAAACTCCTTGACAGCATGCCTCCGGTGTTTGGTGATATCTGGACTCAAGGCATGGCAACCCCACGCGGCGGCGGATTCGATTCATTGGATGTGACGCTGCTCTCGCATATCCCGCTCAACAACTTCGCAGGGCTCAGCATCATCACCGGCAGCGACTGCTGGGGATATGTCTCGCCCACTGGACGCGAATATGCGATCATGGGTGTTGACGGCGGATACGGCTTTGTTGAAATCACCGACCCGACCAACCCGGATGTGATAGAGCTCATCACCGGCCCAAGCAGCCTGTGGCATGATGTCAAAGTCATCGGGGAATACGCCTATGGCGTATCTGAGGGCGGCTCGGGAATCCAGGTCATGGATATGTCCGACATAGACAACGGCAATGTGACGCTCGTCCGCAACTGGACCGGCGGCGGCTACTCTACAACACACAACATCATTGTCAATGAAGAAGCCGGGACGCTCTGGCTCAGCGGCTCGAACATCGGCAACGGCGGGCTGATCCATATTGATATTTCAAACCCCGAACTCCCCTCAATTGACGGCGGCTGGACTGAAATGTATGTCCATGATGCGCAGGTCGTCAACTGGCACGGCGGCGAGTTCGACGGACGCGAGATCGCATTCTGTGCGGGCGGATTCTCCGGCGGGTTCTCCTCGACCGGGCTTCGCATCGCGGATGTTTCCGATCCCAACAACACACAAACCCTCTCGACACTGTTCTATCCAAACGCTGGATACGCCCATCAAGTCTGGCTCTCGACTGATCGCAAGTTCCTCTACCTCAATGATGAACTTGACGAAGGCGCATCGGTATCCGTCACCACCACGCGTGTGATCAATGTCGAAGACCTCGCCAACCCGTTCTTGGTCGGCACCTACACCACCGGGCTCCCATCGATCGATCACAACCTCTACACCCGCGATGGCGTGGTCTACCAGTCCAACTACACCTCTGGCTTGCGAATATTCGACGCGCTCGATCCAGCAAATCCGGTTGAGGTTGCCTACTTTGATACCCATCCAGAATCAGACAATGCAACATTCAACGGCACCTGGTCGAACTACCCGTTCTTCCCATCTGGAAATGTCATCATCTCAGACTTTGAACGCGGGCTCTTTGTGGTGCGTGTTGATGCCCAGCTTCGTCCGATGGCACTCTCACAGGCGAGCGATCTCCCGACGACATTCAATCCCGCTGGTGGCGATATCATGACAGTCAAAGCGATCACCCGCGATGGCGTGGTCGTCGATGCGGTCGAAATGATGTTCAACACCGGCTCAGGGTTCACCCCTGTGGCGATGAATGATAACGGCGACGGCACCTACTCGACGACCATCCCCACCATCGCGTGTGGATCAGATGTGAGCTACTACTTCGCAGCGACAACAGACAGCGGATTCGAAGCCAACTTCCCGGTGGATGGCGCAGCGGATGCGATCTCGGCGAATGTCGTTTCCTCTGTTGTTGAAATCTTTGCGGATAACTTCCAGACCAATACAGGCTGGACGGTTTCAGGATCGGTTTCTGATGGCGCCTGGGAACGCGGCGTGCCCGCGGGCGGCGGCGAACGCGGCGATCCAGCTACTGACTTTGACGGCTCAGGGCGTTGCTACCTCACCGATAATGTCGCTGGCAACTCGGATGTCGACGACGGCACCACCACACTGACATCGCCTGCGATGGACGCCTCGGGCAGGAACACAACTTTGCAATACGCTCTGTGGTACTCAAACAACATCGGCGCGACCGATGACTCGATGGATGTCCAGCTCTCGAACAACAACGGCGAGACATGGACGACCATCAGCACATTGGGCCCTGAATCCCATGGCGGCGGGTGGGTTGAATACGCCTTCGATGTCGGATCGACCTTCGCCAATCCATCAAGCCAGGTCCGTGTGCGGTTCGTCGTTTCAGACACCGGCGATGGCTCGGTTGTTGAAGCCGGCGTCGATGCGGTCCAGCTCGTCG
>JAESSR010000142.1 GCA_016764015.1 Phycisphaerales bacterium | reverse complement strand
TTCTCAGGTGGGGTAATCTGTTCAAGCAGGATGAACGCGAATCCAGAATCGGTTGCGAGCACATCTGATATCTGATTTTGCTCAAGCAATCCGATCGCGTCGGTGAGCACTAGCGGGTATCTCGGGTCGGCTCTGCTGAGTTGGTTGATGAGCCCGCCTCTTGAAGCCGACGGATGAATCGAGTCTGTCGAGCACACATCAGCCAATATCCAACGCCGAGACTCAGTCGGGGCATTGAGTACTTGCTGGCGAACGCTGCTGGTCGTGAACTGGGAGTCGCTGACGAAGATTCGGATGCTGTATTGTGCTCCAAAGGCGATCTGCTCTGCAAGTAGATACTGTGCTTGGCTGGGCGGCGTGTCCCCGGCAAGTTTGCGGAGCATTGCGTTGCGTCGAAGGAATCGTGGGTACCGGTTTGGGCCCAATCCCCGGGATTGCTTAATTGCCACCAGCATCTCATACCTTGAAGCATCGGGCAGTGAGCTATGTGTAGTTCCAAGAATGAGCTGCTCTTCAAAGTCGAGATCGTCTTGAGTGACCTGTATCTGGCGATCCTTGAGCAGGGCTTCGAGCTGGTTGTCAAGGACAAAGTCTTTGGGTGCCTGCTTGCCCACACGCTCGCCGAGGTCTCGTTGCAACCTTGCTTGGGTGATCGGAAATCCATTGATGATGGCAACGATCTGTTGGCGTGAACTGGTTTGTGTCGATGATTGATTGGTTTCATGAGATGACGAACACCCCGCGAGTGTGACGAGTGGAATCGTGTAGATGAGGATGAAAATGGTTCTTATTGGCATTGAATGATCTGGTGCTGGCTGTGTGGAATTGGTCAACCGTCAGATGAAAACGGGCGTATGGTATGATAAGGAGTGTATATGATTGAGACAGCCTTGGGCAACAATGAACAACGGGCACGGGTTGGCGTGATGGAGCAAGCCAAAGCGGTTGCTGGACAAGCACCGGTGCCGGCACTCCGTTCATTGGTGTGTCCCTACTGCGGGGTTGTCACATCGGACACCGGCAGATGCAAAGCGTGCTCAGGGCGGTTTGATCCGCTGAGCCGACAGGCGACGCAGAATCAGATGGGAGCATGGTCTATTCGGGATGATCGGCTCCCGTTTCGCCCTGGGTGCACCTACGAGACAATTGCCAAGCTGATCGAACAGCACAAAATTACGCCTGAAACAATCTTGCGTGGCCCATCGACTCGCCAGTTCTGGACCCTTGCCCGCAATACGCCCGGCGTAGCACATCTTTTGGGTATGTGTCATAGCTGTCAAGTTGTGGTTGAGACCAGTGCCTTTGCATGTCCGAGTTGCCATGCGTCGTTTACGATCGAGCGGGATCGTCAACATCTTGGGCTGGGTCCATCGCGCCCATTGCCGGGGCAAGGCTTGCCTGAGGTGCTCGCGATGCGGGCAGAGCCGGCAGCGGGGGCAATCAATGCGGCGGTGGTCTCTACCCCAATCGCAATAGAATCCAGTTCAATGGCTCAACCTCGCCAAGCGGGTTTGCAGGGTGGCGATGCACTCGGTCGTCAACAGGCAGAGGAAGCATCAAAGCTCGCGCGACGATGGAAGGTTGCGTATGAGCTTGAACGCAGACGGGCGTGGATTGTCATGGGGATATCAGTCGTGCTCACAGTCATCGCTATGACTTATGCTCTTTTAGGGGTGATGGGGGATGTTCGAGGGGGAGCAGAGGGAGGATCTGAACAAGTTTCTGCCCTCGCTGACGAATAATCTGGTATATTCGATGGTGTTCCTTTCGGACAACTCTTTATGTGGATATCTCAAAGACCATCCAAATATGCACTCCAACGCAGCGATCACGAAGTGCGCGCTGGCTTTACGCTCATTGAGTTGTTGGTGGTGATCGCGATTATCGCGGTGCTCATCGGGCTCTTGTTGCCCGCGTTGGCAGCTGCGCGAAGATCGTCGCGGACACTCTTGTGCAGCGCGAACATGCGACAGTTCGGGATCGCAACAGCGAACTATGGGGACTCAAACCGCGGGATCATCCCCTCGTTTAACTGGAAGGCTGGACGATACTCGACAAGGTATAACGATCTGAGTGATGCCGGGACTGATCTTGAAGCCGTCAAGTTTCAGGCGATTGGGATCTTGCGTGATCGAACGGGGATGACCAACATACCGCTCTCGACGGGGAGCAACAACTGGTTTGCGAATCTGTGGTATACGCATTTGGTCTATCTCGATTATCTCAGCGGGAATCCCGAAGAACCAGTCGCGGCGTGCCCTGAGGATGCAGAACAGGTCGAGCGGGCAGAGACACCCATCCCTGATTATGAACAGAATCGGGTGTACCGCAAGTTTGAGAGTTCGTACGAAACGGCTGTGGTCGCGTATTCGGTTGATCGTGCTCGCAACGGCGTTTTGCCGATCAATCAGCATCAGCGGACTTGGAGTTCTTTTCAGCGGGCTCCGAACTATCTGGTGTCTCGACGCTTTGTACAGGTTGCGTTTCCATCGAGCAAAGCGTACATGTTTGACACCTTCGATCGTCACTTTGCTCGTGAGCCAGATACCTTCTACTTTGAGCCCGAAGCATCTCAGCCAATTTTGTTCTTTGATGGATCAGTATCTGTCAAAGCGACAAAGGATGCGAATCCGGGGTTTCAGCCATTGAATCCGACGAGCCCGGACCCATCGCTGGTGAAGAAGAGTTTTCGAGCGACTGAGACATTCCCTGGATACTACCGGTGGACCCGAGATGGGCTCCGCTGGCGTGACTTTGGAGGGGGCGAAGTGGGGACTGGGCAGCCCTAAGGGGATGATCCTCTCATGATCCTCTTGGTATACTCGCCGACTTTTCATGGATTCGGTGATAGACTTACCGTAGGTGCGGATGTGCACCCTTGGAGGTCGATATGGGAAACAGCAAGAATCCACGCGTATTGGTTGCAGACAAGTTCGATGATGAAGGAATCAAAGGGCTCAGAGCGCTTGGATGTGATGTTCAGGTCGATGCGGATCTCGGCCCGGACACCCTGCCCGCAGCGTTGGCTGCCAGCGGGGCTGATGTGCTCGCGGTGCGATCGACCAAAGTGCCGGCATCAGTGATCGAATCATCGGATTCACTCAAACTTATTATTCGAGGCGGAGCCGGGTTTGACAACATCGATTGTGATGTTGCGGGTGCTCGTGGCGTGGCGGTTTGCAACTGTCCGGGGATGAACGCGGTTGCGGTTGCAGAGCTGGCGATGGGGCATATGCTCAATCTCGATCGAAGGATTGGAGAGCAAACAAACGAACTCGTCAATGGGCATTGGAACAAGAAAAAATACTCCAAAGCGATGGGGCTCAAAGGGCGATCGCTTTTGGTTGTCGGCATGGGCTCGATCGGTACTGAACTGATCAAAATGGCGCAGGCGTTTGGGATGAAGGTCTCGGCTCAGTCACGATCATTGGGCAAGGACACCGCTCGGGCGTTGGATATCAAGTTGATTCCGTATACCCGTGACGCACTCAAAGAAGCGCTGGGCACAGTTGATGTGGTGTCGGTGCATGTTGCTGCCAATGCAGACACACGAGATTTGTGTGGGCCTGGGTTCTTCGGAGCCATGAAGGACGGGGCGTACTTTATCAACACATCGCGTGGCGAGATTGTCAACGAACAAGAACTGATCAACGCAATCAAGACCAAAGGCATCCGGGTCGGGCTCGATGTGTATCAGGATCAGCCTTCGAGCAAGGATATTGATTGGTGCCCAGAGCTCGCCAGCTTGCCAGGCGTATCGCTGACGCATCATGTTGGCGCATCAACCGATCAGGCGCAGGTCGCGGTTGCCCAGGAAATGGTGCGGATCGTCGAAGCGTACCAAGAAACTGGAACACCAAAGCATATCGTGAACAAGGCTCAGTTGAGCGAATCTGTTTCTGATATGGCCAACGCGTAAATGAACACCGTTAAACATGAAGATAAGTGAATGAAGGAGTTTTGCAATGAGTGATCGAGTTTACAACTTTTCCGCCGGGCCAGCCTGCTTGCCCGAATCTGTTCTCAAACAAGCTCAGAAGGATATCTGGAATATCTTCGATTCCGGGATCGGGATATTGGAGCATTCGCACCGCAACAAGTTTTTCGATCGTGTGACGCATGAGACCGAAGCGGACTGTCGAACGGTTGGGAATATTCCGGACGATATGGCGATCTTCTGGATGCAGGGCGGCGCGACCTCGCAGTGCTACATGGTGCCCGCGAACTTCTTGCCTGAGGGTCGCACCGCGGACTACTTCCAGACTGGTAAGTGGGCGAACGACTCAATCGAAGAGGTCCATCACTACGGCAAGGTGCATATCTGTGGGTCATCAAAGGAATCGACCTACAACCACATCCCCAAGGGTGATCAGGTCAAGAACTCCGACAACCCGGCGTATGTGCAGTTCACATCGAACAACACGATCATGGGGACTGAGTTTAAAGCGAACCCCGCGACCCCGGGCGATTCGTTCTTGGTCGCGGACATGTCGAGTAATATCTACTCGCGGCCGATGGATTTTTCACAGTATGGTTTGGTCTACGCAGGTGCCCAGAAGAACCTCGGGCCTGCCGGCGTGACTTTGTTGATCGGCAAGAAGAGCCTGATCGATAA
>JAESSR010000141.1 GCA_016764015.1 Phycisphaerales bacterium | reverse complement strand
TGTGCCACCGGGGTTTGTACTCAGCCGCGGTACGATTCTGGAAGGAGTTCGTCTGGGATCTTTTTCCAAATGAAGTGCATTGGGTTCTCATTGAGTGGAACTGAGTCCGGTGCTTTCCAGATTTCGGTCCAGTTGAACTCAAATGCAGGGTGCGCGACATCCGCAAATCGAGCTGGCCATCCACCTTCTGTGATGCGCTCGATATCACTTGTAATTTCTTTGTATCCCGGCATATTTTCGTGAATACACCACACAGCATCTGGTTCAGTTCCCCTTTGAAACGCGAAGCAGATGACATCAAAGGACCAAGCATCAAGCTTGTACGCAAAGACCCCTGTCACTTCATCCCAATCAAGCTTCCAACAGAAGTCTTTGCCTTGAAATACTCTTATACCTGTCTCTGTGCGTTCTAGGTATTCTTCTTCTTGGGCGAATACTCCTAGAGGCTTTCGCCATGAGTTGATACGATTCAAAAAAGCCGACCATAATCCTGGTCGGCTTTCAGTATTTTTTGAATGCTTACGCATGATTCAATCGTAGATGTAGTCTGGGCCGCGCCATTGCTGCCACTTCTTCAAGCGGAAACGCCAGAAGTTCTCTTCGAAGTTCTTCTGGGATTCGGGTGACCATGTCTGGTACGCGGGGAGCATACGGGCTTCGGAGGCAACCTCACGGAGCAGGTCTTCGGACTCTTGTACGGTCAAAGGCTCACCCTCGCCGGATCGGATCGCGGCGTGGAGCAGGTCTTGGTACATCGCGTTGAGATGGGCGTAGTCTTCGAGGGTGGTCTCGGACATCGGGGCATCATTGAGACGCATCGCTTCGGCACGCAGGATGCTATCCACCGCACGGGCTTGGTGGCGCTGCCCGGTCGTCCGCTCGATGCGGCAACCAGAGGAAAAAGCGAGCACGGCGGCTCCGGCGATAACGATCAGTGTTTGGGCTGTGCGATTCATACTCACTCCATCGGTTTTCGGACGGCTCGACCTAAACAATATACGAGCATATCTGGCGATTGTTCAACAACTTCATCAATCAATCAGCCCTTACGATAGCGCCAATAGGCACATCATCTCCATCCCGATCCCAATTGCTTTGTCATTGAAGTCAAAAGTGGGTGTATGGAGCCCTGGATACGGCTCGGTATCACTCTCATTGAGCCCGAGGAAATAGAAACACGAAGGCACCTGCAGGCAGTAATATGAGAAGTCCTCCCCCCCCATCGAAGGCTCTTTGACGAGCTCGAAATGATTGGTAAGTGTTGCTTGTGACGCGATTTGTGTCACTCTCTCGAACTCGTTTTCGTCGTTTCGAGTCACCGGATACCCGTCTTTCCAGGTGATATTGGCACTGCATCCCATCGCTTTGGCGGTCGATTCGACGAGTTCAAAGAAGCGTTCTTTGATCATCGCTCGGGTATCCATATCGAGCGTGCGGATGGTGCCTTTGAGCTCCGCGGTTTCTGGGATGATGTTGTAGGCTGTGCCCGCATGGATTGCGCCAAAGGTGACGACCAGCGAGTCGGTGGGGGAGGTTGTCCGCGAGACGAGCGTCTGGGCCGCCGAGATGATTGCAGCCGATGCAACGATCGGGTCATTGCACAGGTGCGGATACGCCGCGTGCCCTTGAACGCCGGTGATCGTGATGTCAAAGGTGTCGGTTGCAGCGAGCAACGCGCCGGGCTTGGTTGCGATAGTGCCCATTGGAAAGTCTGGCCAGCCATGAAGTCCGTACATTCGGGTGATTGCTGGGCCCAGCCCTGCTTTGGGGTCGCCCTTGAGTACGCCATCTCGGCACATTTTGTCGCCGCCGCCGCCGCCTTCTTCTGCGGGTTGGAAGACGAGTGTGACGGGGTTTGGTCGTTCTTCGAGATCCATCAATACGCGAGCCACGCCGAGCAACATCGCGGTGTGTCCGTCGTGGCCACAGGCGTGCATTTGACCTTCGTTGATTGATTTGTGTCCGAAGTTGTTAAGCTCGGTGATCGGCAGCGCGTCCATGTCGGCTCGCAAACCGATGCAATCACCAGGAGTTTCAGTGGTCGCTGGGATGTGCGCCATCACGCCGAAGCCGGTATTGGGTTCGCGCCCGCCCATGTTGGTTTTGAATGGAATGCCCAGTCGTGTGAGTTCCGCTTGGATGAGCTTGGACGAATACTCTTCGGTGAAGAGGATTTGCGGATGGGCATGAAGGTCTCGGCGGATCGCGATGATTTCATCAAGGTGCTCATTGATGAGCGAAACGACTGGAGTAGCGGTTGTTGACATGCCAGAGTCTATGCGAGCTGATGAAGATCAGGTTCAAGATCGTGGGCACGATTTAAGCAGCCTGTGATTGGTCATCAATAAACTGGCGTGCGTTCTCTTCAAGGGTGTTGAACTTGAAGTTCGACTCATCGGTACATTCTTGATTATGTGCTCGGATCGCGTTGAACTCGGCTTCATTGACAAAGAATGCTTCAGCAACATCCGGGGCAAAGTGGGTGCCCGCGAGGCTGCGGATGAGCTCAGAGGTTTCCTCATGGGACATCGCATCCTTGTACACCCGCTTGGAGGTCACCGCATCATAAAAATCGGCCAACGCAACAATGCGTGCAGAGAGCGAGATCGCTTCGCCTTTGAGCCCGAATGGATACCCGGTGCCATCCCATTTTTCATGATGACTCATTGCGATTTCGATCCCCATGTCGATGAACTCATCAGGGCCGAGCTTGGATCGAATCGCCAAGAGCGTATCCGCGCCAATCAAGGCGTGCTTCTCCATCTCTGTGCGTTCTTCGGGGGTGAGCCGACCTGGCTTGAGCAGGATCGAATCAGCGATCCCAACCTTGCCGATATCATGGAGCGATGAAGCAAGCACGATCCGATCGATCCATTTGGCGTTGATCTCGTCATACTTTGGAGTCAGCGCGTCAGCCAAGATTCGTGCATAGAACCCGATGCGTTCGAGATGAGCGCCGGTATCGGTGTCTCGATAGTCTGCGAGCTTGGCGAGCCCAAAGATCAACGCGTTTCGTTTACCCAATCCTGCGCGAACCTGCTTGGCCACTTCTTTGTTGAGCTTTTCGTTCGATTGCTCAAGGGCATCGTGGTACCGCTTGGATGCCAAGAACAAGATCACCCCTGTGAGTGTGAACACGCAGAAGGCAACCGAGATCCGAAAGACAAAGAGCCGATCCGCAGCGGCCTGCGAAAGACTAAACTCGGTGCGGATCCATGTGTCGACAAGGAACTCGCCAGCGACAAGCACCGCTGCCTGGAAAATCAATATTCCAAGGAACAATGCCCGCCGATTCTGTGGGCGAAATGGAACCTCAAGTTTGCGAGAAAACTCAATCACAAACCATGCATCGGCTCATCACACATTTGAGTTCTTGTTGGGCAAGCGGATTCTGGATACAAGGGTTATCAAGGTATAGATTGCGACGGTCACACCAGAATTATGGATAGTTTCAGGGACTTATCAGCACTTGATCACACACATCCATCGCCTCTCGGACCTTGCCCGATGCCCCGATATAGTCCGGTAGCCGATCTATTTCAAGCACATCGTCCTTGTATAACACACGCAGCGCCGGGTGGATCGGGGTGTTGTGCGTGGTCGATTGGTACAACAACTCCTCAACCGTTGGAGAAACCAAGAACGCTGCGAGCTGGGTCGCCAGTGCGCGGTGGGGCGCACCATTGATGATCGCCACCGTGTTGGGGATCAGCGCCGGGCCGATGCTGGGCCAATCGGGATGCTCGGCGTGTGATTCGTACACCAGATCAACCTTCCACCCGTTGCGTTGCCCGCTCCAGACATCATCGGTGTCGGTCAGCCCGACATCTATTTCACCAAGGGCGATTGCCTGGACGACGCTCGCGTTGCCGTCGTAGAGCCGAAGCTTGTTGGCGTTCATCGCTTCGAGCCATTCGTGTAATGCGTCAACACCCCATTGATCCGCGAGCATCGCCATATGAATCCGTGTAGTGCCAAACTGCGGGCGGGCCATCCCGACAATTCCTTTGTACTTTGGATCTGTAAGCTGGGCCAATGTTGTTGGCGGATTGTCAACGCGATCCGTTGCATATGCGATCACCCGCGATCGCATGGCCATGCCGACCCACGACCAGTTTGATGCGTGGAGCGCATCGGGCCAATCATCCCCGACCATGCCTTGCATCGCGTTTGGCTCAAAGGCGCCCGCTTGATCGAGCAATATCGTGCCCATCGGCTCAGACGACCACCAGACATCCGCGATCGGATGATCCATTTCAGCCTGGATGCGTGTCACGAGTCCGGTTGTTTTGGTCGCTTCGGTATCGCCAAGAATATGAACCGTGATCCCGGTTTCTTGGGTAAAGGCATCAACGACGAGCTTTGCAAACTGGTCATCTACGCTGGTATACAAGGTCAGAGTTGGTTGGGTATCAACGGATTCTGAGCGATCGCAGCCACAGAGCATGCAGATACTCAGGGCGAACACAATGAACTTGGTCATGGGTTAGTCGTCTTCCTTGGTGCTCTTCGTGGCGTCGCTGCCTGATGGAGCAGGTGTGGTCTTCTCGCCATTGGCTTTTTTAGCAGCGTTATCGAGCCGACCAAAGTAGTGCTGCACCGCGGCTTCATGCTTGCGTGGAACCCGCTTGGTCTCGATCGCCTCGGCTGCTTGTGTCGAAGCGCTCTTGACAACACTTGAGAAGGTCGCGGAGGACTCGCCTCGGATCTGTGAACCCTGCACCATCGTCGATGCGATGACCGGCCCTTCGTTAGTGGTCTGAACCTCGGCTCGTTCTTTCTTGAGCATGAAATCGGTTGCTTGAGCATCCGGACCAGCGCCCATGCCTTTGCCTGGTCCGCCCGAGCCTTTGCCAAATCCCTGTGAGTTGCCCTCGCTGAACTGCCCGGTCTTGCCAAGCCCGGCTTGTTCACCAAATCCTTGCCCGTCGCCATCACAACTCCCGCCTGAGCATTCGCCGAGCTTGGCGAGTTGTGCGCTCGATTTGCTCATCGCCATGTCGAGCGATTGCATTTCTTGCTGCATGTTTTCCATGTCTGAAAGTTGCCCGGACATGGATTCGAGCCCTTGGCTCATCTCCGACGGATTCGATTGCTGCATCCCCGCAGCCATCTGCCCCATCGCCTGAGCCATCGACCCGGCGGCATCGGATGCCCGCTGCTGGGCTTTGGCGGCTTGGCTCAGTTGCTGGGCTTGTTCTTCGGTTGCGCCCGCTTCTTGGAGTGCTTTCTTGAGTGCATCAGGATCAGTCGCCATCTGCTTGGCTTGTTGCTCAGATAATCCGGCAGCCTTGAGCTGCTCTTCGAGTTGTTGGCGATTGGCAGCCATTTTTTCGAGCTGTTTTTTCATCGCTTCGAGCCCCTCGGCTGCCTGCTTCTTTTGCTCTTCGCTCATCGAACCATCTTCAAGAGCCTCGGCCATCTCTTCGAGCTTCTTTTTCGCTTCGCCGAAGTCACCCCTTGCCATCGCGCGGGCCATCTCCGATGCTGCGCCGGGCTTGGGGGTGTTGAGCTGGCGGGTCATGTCCTTGATCGCGTCAAAGGTCGCGCCGTCTTCATTGTTGCGTTTTTCGTCGAGCTTGTCGGTGAGGTTGGTGAGCTCTTTGATCGCAGCCCGCGCGATTTCTTCTGGGTCGGTAAAGAGTGTTTCTTGGGGGGTGAGTTCCTTGGCGGCCTCGTCGCCTTCGGTGTCGAGATCAACACCGGTCTGGGCTTTGATCTCTTCGATCATCTTGGCGGTCTCATTCACGGTCGCGCGGACTTCTGCGACCTGCGCGAGCTGGGCTTGTCTTTGTTCCTTCTTGGCGAGCAACCCGGTGATATCGGTCGAAGGCACCCACCAGATCGCGATGATCGCCATCATTGAAGCAACAGGCATCGGCCAATGCTTGGGGGATTCGATCGGGAGCGTGTCCTTGACCACAACTCGTTTGGCGCGAGCCGACGCATCGGTGACGATTGCTTTGGACCATGAGTCTTGGTTTTTATCGACACACAACGCGGTCGAGATGGTTTCGCGTAAGCCGGCGCGATCATCAATCTCGCGCGCGACTTGATCCTCGTTTGGTCTTCGGCTGATCGCCCAGATCAACGCGCTGACCAGCGCAACGCCCGCAGCGATGACGAAGGTCATGTTCCACGGAATCTCAACGGTCGGGACGAGCTTCTGGGTCAATCGTGCTAGGAAGAGTGCGCACAGGACAATGAATGAAGTGACCGCAAAGGTGCGGAGCAAGTCAATAATCAACAGGCGCTTCGATGCCCGCGCGAGTACTTGTTTGATGTCATCCATTGTGAATCTCCAGCATTGAATC
>JAESSR010000140.1 GCA_016764015.1 Phycisphaerales bacterium | reverse complement strand
GGGTGTTTCGCACAAGAAGCTCTTGTTCCCCGCGTTGGTCTCTGGGGTGCTGCTCGCGGGCGGAATGCTCGTGCTCAATGATCAGGTGATTCCACGGTTCCTCAAAGAGATGGAACGGATGGTGACGCAGGACTTTGCTAAGATATTTGTTAGCGAGCTGCAATCTGGTCGTTCGGCTCAGATCGGCACAAACGAAATCCACGCGGACTTTGTTCAGCGTGTGCCTGTTGAAGCGGGCTCGCCGGTGATTGAGCAGTACATGCTCGGCGGCGTTGCGTTGGTCAAGGCAGATGAAGACGGCACGGTGACGATCGATGGCACGGCCAAGCGGGCGTATATCCAGATCCGCCCGGCGTGGTCGCTCGGGCAAGAGGATCAAGATCGTATCGGCGACCCTGACGCGACTGCGGTGCTGATGAAGTTTATTGATATGACGATTAACCGCGACGGCTCGCCGATCACGGTCGATCCATTTACGCTCCCAGCCTTTGCGATCCCGCGCGTGTTTAAGGATGATCCCAAGTTCATGACCGGAGCGGAGATGAAATCGCTGCGTGATGATCCGGACCAGATGAACTTTGTCGATTCAAAGCGGATTGATTTGGCCAAGGGCATCGCGTCGATTCAGGTCTTCCGCGAGGTGGTGTCTCAGGCGAGGTCCGCCAGTGCGATCGAGTTTGTATCTACCACTGGAGGCACGGTGAGTGTGCTCGCGGGTGGGTTCCAAGCAACTCGGGGGCAATGGAAGTTGCTGGCTCAGCCTCAGACGAATCGGATTGAGATTGAGGTTGTGGATTCGCTCGGGCGCGTAGATCGGCTCAGAGCGATGGAAGCGGTCATCCGCCCGCAGCACGCGTCGAACGACGACCCGCTGCTCTCAACCGCATCGACCAAGCCCACGCTGAGCTTCACGCTCGCGCTCGCCGGCGTAGAGGTGCTCGCATCTGTAGAGGATGATCGCCCGAGCACCGAGAAGGCTTCGACCGAATATACCGGATTGCGATTCCGCCAGGATCCGCTCGATGAAATTCTCACGATGCCTTCGATTGAGCTTCTTGAATACGCCCAGCCATTTATCAATCCCGCAGCCAAGGAGTACGCAGAGTTCTTGATCGACCCGGTCGCAAGATTGGAATACCAGATTGATGATCTTCAGAAAGAGATTCTTTCGAAGATTCACGAGCGATGGGCAATGGCGGGGGCGACACTTGTGATGATGCTTGTCGGCTCGGTGATCGCGCTGCAGCTGAAAAACGCTCAGCCGCTCGCGGTGTATCAGTGGTCGTTTTTTCCTGCATTGGGCACCATCGTGCTGATTTCAGGCGGACAGCAATCGATTCACAACGACGGCGTGTATGGCATCCCGGTTATTTATTCTGGGGTCCTCATTTTGCTTATCTACACCTGGTTTGCATTGCGCAAGGTGAGCAGGTATTGAGATGAAGCAGCTAGAACCAACACACAAAGAGCCGTGGTGGAACGCGATGGCGAATGTTCCAGCGATGGTTTGGGTAGTCATCGTTTTATTGTTGATTGCTCGTGTTGTGTGGCAGATTGTTTCGCCTTATACATTGATCGAGGACGAAGCGCACTACTGGGAATGGTCTCGCAGGCTCGATTGGTCGTATTACTCCAAAGGCCCGGGCGTTGCTTGGATTATTTGGGTATCAACAAGTATTTTGGGGCATACCGAATACGCCATTCGTATTCCTGCAGCCGCCGCCGCAGCAGCAGGCACCTGGGCGGTTGCCAAGATGACGAAGGAGCACTTTGAGGATCAGCGACTCGTGTTTGTGAGTGCTATTTTGTACGCCTGCGTGCCCGGGTTTGCGGTTGCCGCGATGGTGATGACGATTGATTCGCCTTACATCGCTTCGTGGGCGTGGGCGTCGTTGTTCGCACTCCGGGCTGTACTCAAAGGCGATAAATCAAGCTGGGTGTACTTTGGGATTTGGATTGCCATCGGGTTTATTTTTAAGTACACCATCCTTCTGCTCTTGCCGGGGGTGCTTCTTGCATTGTTTGTTTCACGCGCGAGTCGACCGAAGGTGAACATCAAGTGGCTCATCTCCGGATTGATGGTGTCACTCATCGGGCTTGTGCCTGTGCTTGTGTGGAACGCGAATCATGACTGGGCAACCGTCCGTCATCTTCTGGGGCACCTCGGGGCACCCGGAGGCGATACAGAACAAACCGCAGCCTATCACGCGGACTCTTGGACGATACTTTGGATGTTAGAATATGTGGGATTGCAGATGGCGGTGGGGGGGCCGGTGGTGTTTCTTTCGATATTTGCTTGGCTCAATGCCCGCAAACACGCCACCAAAGAGACGCAGTTGGTGATCACGACGATGATTGCGATGGGGTTGCCGATTTTAGCTTTCTACTTTGTTGTTTCACTCGCGACACAAACCGAAGGCAACTGGGCGATGGGCGGGTTCGTCACGCTGATTCCGGCAGCCGCGTGGGCGGTGCTCGATGGCGTTGGGCGTGTTGACCATCCGGTCAAGTTTGCGTGGGGGGCAGCCGTTTTCATGGGTGTCGCGGTTTTTTTAGTTTTTCCCGGCGGCACATGGCTCTCAAATCGCTCGATTGTTGGGCCTTTGATCCCGCTCTACCGGATGACAGGCATGGTTGATCACGCCAAAGACGCACAGCGTGTTATTGATGAGCTGCGAGAATCGACCGGGCTTGAGCCTTTGGTGATGTCTGAGCACTACGGGCGGGCATCGCTGCTGGCGTTTTATCTCGATGGTCAGCCTACGGTGTATTGCACGAGCGCGCAAGTCGGCGGTCGAAAAACCCAATACGATATGTGGGAGCAGACAGACCTGAACAACCCGCAGACCATCGACGCGATGCTTGGCAGGCCGGGCATTCTCTTTGGCGGGCGGAGAGATCAATGGTCGTGTGCGTTTGACCAGTTGATGGATATCGGAAAACTCATCAACGAACCCAAAGAGAAGAATACAACCTATACTGGGCTCAACTTCCACACTTTTGATTCGTGGACGGCTCCGGCTCGGAACGATACACCAGTAGCACCATGATCTATTTATCTCCCATCGAAAAGAATCGCCGACGGACTGTTCGTCTCCGCACCCTTGCCATTGTGCTTCTGGGCTTTGTTTTTTTCACACTCTTCGACCTGCCGTTGTTGCATATTTTTTATCTTGGTGAAGACCGCTGGGTGGAGCATCACGATTGGTATCGATTCCTGCGAATCCTGGGATTCCTCGGCACATGGGCAGCGATCGGGTTTGTGTTTGTGCTGTATGATCGTAATCGCCATCGTGGGGCAGCCGTTTTTTTGAGTGCGTTGACATCGGGTGCTTTGGCGGAGCTTGGCAAGCGGATTATTGGCCGTGAGCGACCGGTTGAAGACGGGGTGCTCCAGGGCGGGTATTACCACTTCCGACCGTTGTTCTCTGGGTTTTCCGATGGGTCGAATCTGGGTATCCCATCATCGCACGCGGCGGTGGCCTTTGGCGGGTGCTTGATGCTCGCGGCGTTGATACCCAACACCCGCCGATTCCTTATTTTGCTCGCGATTGGGTGTGGGATGACCCGCATGTTGACCGGTGCCCATTTTTCGAGCGATGTGTATCTCGGGGCCATCATCGGGTGGCTCGTTTCGCGATTGTTTGTCAGGCTCACGCCAAGCCATCTGATTTCATAGTCCATTCAGCGGCACCTTCTTTCTTCTCTTCGTCCTACTCTTCGTCAATGTCTGTTGTCCATCGGGCATTGCCCCTCGTACTATCTCTGTGCCCATGACCATCCTTGACCGATACATCGCGCGACAATACCTCTTCAATGTGTTTGCGCTGTTGTTGATCCTTTTTAGCTTTGTGCTGGTGATCGATGTCTCGCTGAACATGGATCGGTTTTTGCGCCTGGCGGACAAGCTCGCGGCGACCGATGCCCAAGAGGCACCGAGCACGATTCGTCGATGGATCGTCACCTCGCTTTTGATCGCAGACCTGTGGTGGCCAAAGCTGCTCCAGCTTTATAACTTCCTGATCGGCATGGTGCTAGTGGGCGCGATGGGGTTTACTTTTTCGCAGATGACCAAGCACCGTGAGTTCGTCGCGATGATGGCAGCCGGCGTCGGGCTCCACCGGGTGGTTCGGCCTGTCATTATTATTGCTATAGGCTTTACCGCGTTTCAGCTCGTGAACATGGAACTAATCATCCCGAAAATCGCGCCGCTCTTGGTGCGTGATCATGGCGACGCGGGCACCCGCAACCTTGGTTCGGCTTCGGTGCCTCTGACACTCGATGGGTCTGGGAAACTATTCCGCGCTGCGTCCTTTGATGCCGATGCAGATACACTTACCGGCGTGTATATTCTTGAGCGCGACGAACAAGGAAAAGCAACGCGCGTGATCACCGCCGATTCGGCAGCCTATCGCGACGGCGGATGGGACCTGCGGGGCGGGCTGGCACAAAATCGAGGCTCGGCAATCATTGAGCCCAAGACTCCGATCAATCGAATAGAATCTTCGCTTGATCCAAACGAGCTGCGTATGAATCGGTATGAATCGTACTCGCAGTCGATGAGCTTCATGCAGGTTTCGCAGATGCTCAATCGAGAGTCGCTTACCGATCCAATCAAGCGGGCACGCTATACACGGATCAAGTGGGGGCGCTTTGCGGTGATGATCTCATCATTGCTTGCGCTCGTGATCGCGATGCCGTTTTATATCACACGCGAGCCTAAGAACATGGTGATCCAGTCGATCAAGTGCGCTCCCGTTGCCATTATTTCTCTCATCGGAGGCGTGCTGGGCGCGTCGGCATCCATCCCCGGCGTGCCTCCTGCGTTGGCGGTGTTCATCCCGGTGATGCTGTTATCAGTGATCGCGGTGGCTCAGGTGAGTTCGATGAAAACCTAGCGGCGGGCACATAGGTGTCTGAGGGGTATTGGCAGTATTCTTATGGTGGCACAGGCGTCCCGCCTGTGTTCTTCATTGTGCAAGAGTACTGATAAAAGTCATCACAGGCGGGACGCCTGTGCCACGGCAACTTGCTAGTTCGCCACGATGTTCACTAATCGACCCGGCACAACAACCACTTTGCGGACGGTCTTGCCTTCGATCAGCTCTTGAATCCTGCTATTGGCCAGTGCCATTTCTTCGAGCGTCTTGGGATCAGTATCGGGCGAAACAAGCAATCTTGCGCGCACCTTGCCCATGACCTGAATCGGAATCTCGATTTCGTCATCGACCAGCATGGCTTCATCAAAGCTCGGCCAGTCGGCAACGGCGATCGAAGTCTCGTTGCCCAACTTGTGCCAGAGTTCTTCGGCGACATGAGGCACGAACGGGCCGATGACGCGGACGAACCGATCCATCTGATCCTTGGTGAGCACCTTGGCGACATTGACAAACTCGAACATCGCCGCGATCGCGGTGTTGAAGCTGAGCTTCTCGACATCATCGCCGACCTTGGCGATCATGCGATGGAGTTGTTTCTCTGCCTTGTCATCTGCGGCATCGGCAAACTTAAGTTCGCCCGTGCTTTCATCGACACACAAACGCCAGATTTTCTGCACCAAGCGATAGAGCCCGATGATGTCGCGTGTGTTCCAAGGCTTCGATGCTTCCAATGGCCCCATGTACATTTCGTAGAGCCGGAATGTATCCGCGCCGTATTCAGCGATGACATCATCCGGGTTGACTACATTCTTGAGGCTCTTGGACATCTTGGCAACGATGCGATCGACCGGCGTATTCTCCGCGGTTTCAAAGTACGCCGGCTTTTCTTCGGTGCCTCGGTTTTCAACCTCGTCGATCGGTACGAGTGTTTTATTCGCCCGCTGGAATGCGTGGCTCGTAATCATCCCTTGATGGAACAGTTTACGGAATGGCTCCTGGCTCTTGACAACATCGAGATCAAACATCACCATGTGCCAGAACCGGGCGTACAACAAGTGCAATACCGCGTGCTCGTTGCCACCGATGTAGAGATCTACGCCGCCTTCGCCCATCCAATAGTCTTGGGCTGCGTCGCCGATGAGTTTCTCGGAGTTTTTGGGATCGCAGTACCGCAAGTAGTACCAACAGCTCCCCGCCCAGCCGGGCATGGTGTTGGTCTCGCGTGTCACCTTTGAATCGGGATGCATGCCATCGACGCCAGCTTCGCCCGCGGTCGTATGCACCCAATCGGTCGCCTTGGCGAGCAATGGCTGAGGCGTGTCGGATTCTACCGGCTGATAATCTGTCAATGGCGGCAAACGCACGGGCAAAGAATCAATCCCCACGCCATGATGGTTCCCAAACTCATCAAACACAATCGGGAACGGCTCGCCCCAATATCGCTGACGCGAGAACAACCAATCGCGGAGTTTGAAGTTCACCCGCTTGGCACCGATTTGCTTCTCGCCCATCCATTCGATGATCTTCGCTTTCGCTTCATCGATCATCAATCCATTGAGCATCCCAGAGTTCATCGCCTTGCCATCGCCAGTATAGGCATCGCCTTCAAAGCCTTCGGGCGGCGTGACGGTGCGAATAATCGGCAGATCGAACTTCTTGGCGAAGTCCCAGTCTCGTTGATCTTGCCCGGGGACAGCCATGATCGCGCCGGTGCCATAGTTCATCATGACATAGTCGGCGGTCCACACCGGGATGAGTTCCTCGGTCAGCGGGTTGCGGACATGCATACCCAAGAAGACGCCTGTCTTTTCTTTATTCTCTTGGCGCTCAATGTCCGAACGGTTCGATGCCCAGCGGACATATTCCTCGAGGCTTTTGATATCCAAATCTTCGCCTGCGAACTCGATCGCCATTTCGACCAAGCCATGCTCGGGCGCGACGACCATATAGGTCGCTCCGAAGATCGTATCTGGGCGTGTGGTAAAGACACGCAGCGTCTCGCCCATCTCCATGCCTCCAGCGAGCACGATCGGGAATCCAACCTCAGCGCCTTCTGATCGCCCAATCCACTCGGCCTGCTGGGTCTTGGTGGAGTTTGGCCAGTCCAAATCCTTCAAGCCATCGAGCAAGCGATCGGAGTATGCCGTGATTCGGAACATCCATTGACGCAAAGGCTTGCGGAACACCGGGAAGCTCCCGCGTTCGGACAAGCCATTTTTCACCTCTTCGTTCGCCAACGCCGTGCCCAGCTTGGGACACCAGTTCACGGTCTGTTGTGAGAGATACGCCAGGCGATAAGAATCAACCACCGCCTTGCGTGTTTCGTTATCGAGCGTATCCCATGGGCCGGCATCGGTGCCGTCAGGAAGATCGCCTGCGCCGGTGTATTCCACCGCGTGTGGGTTGAGTTTCACAGGACGATTACCATCAACGAAATCCTGGATGAGGTCGTTGATTGGACGGGCAGCGCCCTTGCCGCCGTAGGCTTGGACATCAAACCACGAGTGATAGACCTTGAGGAAAATCCACTGGGTCCATTTGTAGTAATCCTCGTCGATGGTTCCGAACTCACGGGTCCAGTCGTAGCAAAAACCGAACCGCTGGAGTTGCCTACGGAAGTTATCAATCGCGGTCTTTGTGGTCACCTCAGGATGAACACCAGTCTGGATCGCGTACTGCTCGGCAGGAAGTCCAAATGCATCCCACCCCATCGGATGGAGCACATTGAAGCCTTGCATCCGTTTGTATCGACAGATGATATCGGTAGCCGTATACCCTTCCGGATGCCCAACATGGAGCCCAGCCCCGGATGGATACGGGAACATATCCATACAGAAATACTTGGGTTTGGACGCGTCAAAGCCCGCTTCCCCCGGATTGGGTTGGACATAGGTCCCTTTTTCTGCCCACCATTGCTGCCAGCGGAGCTCGATATCTTGCGCCATTTGGGCGGAATACCGGTTTGTAGGGGCCATATCGCTTCGTTTTTGATCTTCATTTCCCATGATCGGGGAGTCTAGGCTTGGTTTGGCAGATCGGAGTTCGAAGCGAACCAAGCTGACGAATCATCTCCAGCAAAGATTAGGCATGTTTCTTTGGTTGGAGTTGTCAGATAGCCGATGAACGAACGGCCTCCCCGCAGAATAAAATTTTATGAGTATCTCCAGCCATAATCCCCACGAATCACCAAGCTTTGTACTTGTAGGCCCACTGCGTGGGGGCACCACCCTGCTTAATCTGATGCTCAACAGCCACCCACAGATCGCTTCTGTGGGTGAGTTTGAAGAATCGGTCTCGATTCTTGATGATACAGGTTGGCCAGATCTTGATTATTATCGTTCTTGGCTTGCACAGCACCGAGTTGCGAGTTCGAGGAATTATACAGCACAACCGAACGCTGCCACATATACTGATCTTGTCTCACAGATGTGGAGCCAACTCGCTACAAAGCACAGTAAGCCCGTTATAGGCTGTACAATTCATTCAAGATTTGATCGCGTCAGAGATATCTGGCCCAACACCAAGTTCATCCACATCATTCGCGATCCACGGGATGTCGCCAACTCATGCGTAGGAATGGGTTGGATTGGACATCCAGCTAAGGGCTCAATATTTTGGACCAGGATTGTTCGCCGATGGAAAAACATCGTTGAGCATTTTTCAGCAGAGGATTATGTGCAGATCAGGTATGAAGATCTCCTTGCAAACCCACAGATTGAGTTGGGACGATGCTGCGCTTTGTTAGGTTTGGAATACCACCCCGACATGCTCAATTTTCATCAATCTACTACTTATGCGCCACTAGATCCAACGCTCGCAGAACAATGGCGACACAAAATGAACCCTCGAACAGCCGAAATTATTGATGTGGCATGTCGTCAATGGATGGAGTCATATGGATACGAGTCAAGCACACCAGATCCAATACCCCCTAGGCTGCTCGAGTTGTTCAAAATAAATGTGCATAATCGGATTGGTCGGTTTCGTTATCGTGTAAATCGATATGGTGTTGTTTTAACTGTAAAATGGGCTTTGGTCAAACGATTTTCCATAGACAATGTTCTGCGAATATCAGTTAATCGAAAAATTAATGAGATTGATACAACTCATCTACGCTGAACATTGAACCCCTACCATTCCCCATGTGTGGCCGATTCGCTCAAGTATTTCAGATTGATGACCTCGAACATATCGAGCGAGTCGTCAATCAGGCTCGCTCAATTGATCAGAATATGCTCGATTTACTCACTGACAATTATCGCCCATCCTATAACATTGCCCCGACACAATACGCAACCATTCTCCATCAGCCATCGCAAGGCCGAATCGGGGCGACTCAGGCGCATTTCGGGCTTATTTCCTCCTGGGCGAAGGATCGGTCACGGTCGAGCTCGATGATCAACGCCCGGGCGGAAACCATCACTGCCAAGCCTGCTTACCGCGATATCTACCGTTCTCGCCGATGCCTGCTCCCAATCACCGGGTTCTACGAATGGCAGAAGCTCACATCGAAGATCAAGCAGCCTTGGTATATCCATCGGGCGGACGAATCGCCGATGTTCCTTGCGGGTGTGTGTGATACCTGGCTCGATCCTGAGCATGGGCATTGCGAGGTCGATTCATTCTCACTCATCACAACTCAAGCCAATGATTTCATGTCTGATATTCACCATCGCATGCCTGTTGTTGTTGAGCCGGAGTCCATCAGCACATGGTTCGATACAATCAGTGAACCTCGGGAACTCGCTCGGCTCCTCGTGCCAGCATCGGATGGGATACTGAGCGGGCACTGTGTGTCGAGCCGGGTGAACTCACCAGCAAACAACGATTCGTCGCTCATCGAACCCGACACGCAGAGCCCCCCAGCGAGTTTGTGGGGGTAGAATCTTGGATTGTGTGTGATTGAGCATTAGAGACTATCTGTGATACACAGCTTTGTATCTACAAAAAATTGTTGCGCAGGTCACGGCATTTTTGTACTGGACTCGAGGCATGAAGCATATTCTTTTATTATCTCGCAACCAAGGATTTGGAACCCCAGATGGGCATCAAATCATGCCCTTTGCTATGTATTCTTCGGAGATTGAGTCTAGCTTGGGTCTGCAGGTGATCAACATCCCAACCCAAAGTCCAACAGACCGAACTGCTGCAATAACTCGTTTTTTGACTAGGACAGAATCAGAATCACTCACCCACATCATTGTCATGCCTCATTGGTCTGAGCCGGCCGAGGCGCTTTGTAAATGGTTTGATCAAACCAAGGCCCAGCTTTGCAGAGCGAATCATTCTGCAACAAAGATTATGATGCTCGATTATTATGCCCCTATTTGCTCGCCTCATTTTCCTGTAATGGCACATGTGGACCGGTACATCAAGCGTCAGACATTCAATGACCATATGGATTACTCCAATGAGTATCAATCAGGGCATTCCTATGCAGAGTTTGTAGCAGACACCTGGGGGTTCGATTTAGCAGATTGGCAAATGGGTTCAAAGATGCCCCCTGAACACTCACACAAGCTTGTTTCGGGATGGAGCCTTGGAGTTACTCCTCAGTACCGCATGATGCTTAACTGGTCGAGTCGGGTTCAAGTTCCGTGGAAATATCGGCCGATTGATATTCAGCAACGAGTTTCAGGGCTTGACAAGCCGGGGTGTTGTCAAGACTGGTATCAGTTTAGTCGAACCAAAGGAATCGAGTCATTGAAAAAACTTCGTACTGGATATCGTCAAACAGCTACGAACAGAGTTTCAAGGAAAAAATATTTTCTAGAACTCGGCATGAGCAAAGTCGTTTTCTCCCCCTTTGGTTGGGGTGAG
>JAESSR010000010.1 GCA_016764015.1 Phycisphaerales bacterium | reverse complement strand
TCCATCTCACTTTGTTCGACACCTCCCCCGGAAGCCCGGGGGAGGAGCGAAGAACTGCCCGGTGCCACTACTCGCCATATTTGGCGCAGTAGTGTCTTGTTTTGGTGTAGATTTGAACGCCGCACTACTGCGCCTTTTGGGCGAGTAGTGGCACACGGATGAAGAGTGAGTTTTAGAGTTGAATCGGGTCTGCTCAATCGGCAGCGAAACGCTATACCTTTGCCTTGAGCCATCCGCCTTGGAAGAACCGCACCGAGAATAAGCCCCCGCGGAGCACCATTTCAGAACAGAGCGCAAGCCACAAGGCGGTTAACCCAGGGGTGAGTCCAAACCATGCCTCGATGAGCCGAGGATTGGTGATCATGCCGCCGCCAAGAAAATCAGGGATCGGGATATCAACACCCGAAACAAAGTACGCCAAAGGCAGCCGAATTGCATAGGTCGAGAACCATGTCAGCCCCATGACCACCTTCACATCACCCGAGCCTCGCATCGCAGATCGAAAAACGATCCCGATCGCGAACGGTACTTGGATCACGCCACAGATGATTAAGAGTGGTGGAACCATCTCTAAATGCGCCGGCTGGCCAGACAGGGCTGCCGTCATCTGGCGTGCAAAGAGGACAAAGGCAAGCCCCATCAGTCCCATGATGATGGATGCGATGATCGTGCACCGAAACACCGCCTTTTTGGCAAGATCAGGGCGTCCCATGCCGAGGTATTGTCCTGCGAGTGTCGCTGCGGCGATCCCCATGCCGAATCCGGGCATAAAACTAAACGCCTCAATCCGAATGCCGATGATATGGGCTCCGAGCATCCCGTCTGTGTTCGTCTGGCGAGCCAAGAGCCCGACAAATGCGATGATGAAGAAGTTGCCGATCCACATCCCAAAGGTTTCAAAGAAGTTGGGCACGCCGAGCCGAACCAGCCTCCATGCCATAACTGAATGAATCTTCATCCGGCGCAGCTTGAGCTTGATCGACCATCTGCCGGACATCGCCATCGACATGATGAGAATAGCACCGACCAAATCGCCAATCACGGTGCCAAACGCGATCCCTTTGACGCCCCAGTCAAGCCCCAGCGGGCTGGTCAACCCGGCGACAGTCACCCCAGAGAATCCCCAGCTGATGACGATGTTGACGATGTTGCGAGCAATCATCGCCATCAAAGGCGATATGGAATCTCCTGCGCCACGCGAGCATGCAATGAGTGCGAAGAGCACAGAAGCAAAGGGGACACCGAACGCGATAATCTTCATGTAGTCATCAAAGTACTGCGCGGCAGCGGGGGTCATATTGAGCAAATCCGTGATCGGATGTGCTAAAAAATAGATCAATACCGCGATGACCATCCCAGATCCAAGCGCCAGGGTCAATGCTTGACCAAGCACTACATTGGCAGCCCCGATTCGCCCTTTCCCAACCGAACGCGAGATCAAAGCTGTTGCACCTACGCCGATTGCCATGATAACGAGCCCGATGAGCCACATGATATAGCTCGCTCCCCCGATCGCATCCGTAGCGGCTTCACCATTGGGCAGCGATGCAGAAAGCTTGGTGTCTACAAGCCCGACGAGCGAGTTGAGAAATGATTCAAGCACAACTGGCCATGCGAGCACGAAGATCGCGGCGCCCATTGTCAAGCCTTTGAGCCTGCCCGTTTTAAATCGTCCATCATCGGTCACGATGGTGGGCTTGGCAGATCCGTCAATATTTGGTTGAGCAAATGAAGGCGATCCAACCATGTCCTCTTGGTCACAGTCATGGATCGGCAAGTTGATCGTTGATGGATCGAACTCGTCATCATGTTGTCGTGGTGTTTTATCTGTCATTCATCTCTCATCAAACCCCAGCCTGCACTCTATGCCTCACCAACACAGCCCATGCCTATTTATTCAACGACGGGTCAACTTCACGAAATTGATTAGTTCTCCGATAGAGTATTCAATGGAAAAGGTTAGCCACGATGGAGTTTAACAGAAGATACATTATCGGGCCTTAAGGCTGTCTTTCGGGATATCGTGGCTTAGGGGCAAGGAGATGGAGGTATTGGGAGCACATCTCGATATGTATGTGTTGGCCTTGTTCGAGTCGGCCATCACTCAGCCCGGGGATACGCGATGCCTTCTCGCCATCGATTTGTACGAAAGCTGAGCCTTGTGTAGTTGTGATGGTGATCGAGGTTGCAGTATCTCGTTTGCATTTTCTTGGGGTTTTCCCTATACGAAACAAGGCATTGTTCAGAGCACTTTTTACAGAACTCTGGCATGGGATAGAGACTAGGTCAATCAATCCGTCGTTGCAGTTGGCGTTCGGGCAAGGGTTGAGCCGACCGCCGTAAGATCGCAGGTTGGCGATGATCAAGTTTCCTGTTTCCTGATAGGGGGGCTGTTCAGATGTACCGAGGAACTCAACTTGAAACTGTGCATGCCTTGGTGAAATCAACTCGCGTAAAATCGGTTGGATATAGGCTCTGTATCCACCCTTGTGCTTTCGAGATTCCTCAAACCGATGGATTACCGATGCGTCAATACCGAGCGACACCATGATCAGAAAAGGAACCCCATTGCAACTGGGCACATCCACCACTGTTGGCTCAATTTCAAGCTCAAGGTGCCCCGCTACCAGAATCGGGTCCTGAGACATTCCAAACTCCTTGCAAATGAGATTGGCTGTGCCGGTTCCAAGGTGGTAAATCGGCGTTTGGGTTTGTGTCAGTATTGGGAGCAGATGATGGACAGTCCCGTCGCCTCCGATGATGACGACGCGATCTGAATTTGTGATCTGATCGAGTAATGAGCCTGATTCATATCCTGTTTCAAAGGCATGGACAGTGTGACCCCGTAGGGCAAGCTCATCTTGGAGCATCTGGGTTGCTCTTCGGGCGTTTCCACGCCCGGACCTTGGATTGGAGATCATTGTAATCTGCATGGTGGGTGAATCTTCTCTCGGATTATTGTCAGACAACATTGTACGCATTGCCATCAACCCGACTCCCCCACCTACAATCTGCTCTTATGCAAACAGCTGTCAAATCACATTCTGATGTCGATGCTGCGTACGCCGCGGCTCAAAAGGTCGTCGAGACCCATCACCGGATCGCCGATTTTCTCCACGCCGGCGTGACGCTTGCGCAAATCGACCGATTCGTGCTCGAAACACTTGATTCCCTCAAGTGTAAATCGTGCTTCCACAAATACCGCACCGGCGGCTTGCCCCCCTTTCCATCTATCGCATGCCTGAGTCTCAACGATTGCGTCGTTCATGGCACCGCAGCTTATTATCTTGAGCCGCTCAAAGCCGGCGATGTGCTTTCGATAGATATCGGTGTGAAATACAAAGGCTGGATGGGCGACGCCGCATGGACTTATGTGTTTGGGGAGATGACGCCTCAGGTGAAGAAACTTACCGACTCGGGCAAAGAATCACTCGCCAAAGGCATCGAGCAAATCCGCCCGGGCAACACCTGGCTGGACTGGGCACGAACCGTTCAGCGAATCGTCGAAGACGAGT
>JAESSR010000139.1 GCA_016764015.1 Phycisphaerales bacterium | reverse complement strand
GCCTCGCTGTTTGGAAGAGTATTACGCATGGAAGTTTTCAATAGACGCCATGCACGATCTCGGACTCAATGTGACGGATCGAGTCCATGAACGAATGCACGATTCGCTCCACTACGCACTTGAGAAGGCATTGCGAAGAGGCTTAAAGAAGATTCCACATGAACTCATCCCTTATATGGAGCCCAGAATCCGCAGATCGGCCTAGCTCTTCTGCTTCTTTTATCGAACAATCTCTGTTTCTTTGGTGTATATTAAAAATGTTGCCAGTGCGTGAATAATACTTTGTCAACGGTCGTTTACCTCCGTGTCACCCCACTATCAAGAGGAATACCATGCTGATCACAAAAATTCTTGCCACCACCACAATCGTCGCAATGATCATTGTCAACCTTTCCATTTATAGCGGCTCGCTTTCAGCCGCATTGTTAGGATCAGACCAAGCCATGCTCACAAGTACGATTTCCAAATCTGGGCATGATATTCGCCCGCTCACCCAAGCTCAAATAGAAGAACGAGCCAAAGGGTTGACACCCGAAGAAGCCAAGGTAATTCTCCGGAGCGGTACCGAAGCCCCGTTCTGCGGCAACCTCATCGACAACAAACTCGATGGCACCTACATCTGCCGCTTGTGCGAGCTCCCACTGTTCAAATCAGATTCGAAGTTCAAATCCGGTACTGGATGGCCGAGCTTCTTTCAGCCGGTCGATCCAGAGCATGTCACCGAAATCGATGACTCAACCCATGGCATGACCCGCACCGAAATCCGATGCACACGATGCACCGCGCACCTTGGACATGTCTTCCCCGACGGACCCGAACCAACCGGGCTCCGATTCTGCGTGAACTCGGTCTCGCTCGATTTTGTAGAAGCTGGGCAAGAGTTCCCTGACGGCGCTAAGCCACAGATGCTCGAAACAGCGTACTTTGGTGGCGGGTGCTTCTGGGGTGTGGAAGATCGCTATGCACAACTCGAAGGCGTGGTCGATGCCGTCTCAGGTTATCAAGGCGGGAACGATGATAATCCATCCTACAAAGATGTCTGCTCGGGCGCATCTGGACATGCTGAATCAGTCGAGATTATGTACGACCCATCGGTTGTTTCGTACGAAGAACTCCTCGCGTACTTCTTCCGTATCCACAACCCAACCCAAGGCGATCGCCAAGGCCCAGACTATGGCTCACAATACCGCTCGATGATCTTCACCACCAGCGATGAACAACTCAAGCTCGCTCAAGCGTTCATCGAAGCGGAGCAGAAAGAGGGCAAGTGGAGCGATCGCAAGATTACCACCGAGATCGAGGTTGCTCCCAAGTTCTACCGGGCTGAAGATTACCATCAGGATTACCATGTGCGCAACGGCGGACACTGCGCAATCCCAGATTAACTCAGTCTCCCATCACCACAGGATTTGTGAAAAAGACAGGCCCAAGCCTGTCTTTTTTAATATTCACACGATGTACATGTTCGATTCAACCAAGCGCTTGATCGAGATCGGCGATCAAATCTTCCACGCCTTCGATTCCGACACTCAGACGAACAAGGTTGTCTGATATGCCCAGCTTTGCACGCTGATCTGCGGGCACCGAAGCATGGGTCATGATCCCGGGATGCTCGATAAGGGACTCAACGCCGCCGAGTGATTCTGCACACGCAAAGAACCGTGTTTTCTCAAGCATGGATTGCGACTCTTTTAAGCCGCCCTTGATATAGATCGTGATCATACCGCCGAACCCAGGCATCTGGGCCTTTGCGAGTTTATGCTGCGGATGTGATTCCAAACCAGGGTAAATCACCTTCTCAACCTTGGGATGAGCTTCGAGATGCTTGGCAACGATCATCGCATTCTCACAATGGCGTTCCATGCGTACATGAAGTGTTTTCGTTGAACGGAGCAACAAAAAGCATTCCATAATCCCCGGGACCGCGCCCTCGGAGAGCTGGATGAACTTGAGCCGCTGATGCAGTTCAGGGTCATTGGTGATCAATGCCCCGCCGATCGAATCTGAATGCCCACCGATGTACTTCGTAGTTGAATGACACACGATGTCAGCGCCCAATGCGAGCGGGTTCTGCAAATATGGAGTCGCAAAGGTATTGTCCACCGCGAGGATCACATCGTTGGCTTTGGCAATCTCCGACACCGCTTTGATGTCGGTGATCTTCAGCGTCGGATTGGTTGGGGTTTCGAGCCAGATCAGTTTCACCCGATCATCCATCGCCGCCTTCACCGCATCCACATCCGTCATGTCAACAAGCACGGTTTCGATACCGAGCTGACCGAACACACGATGGAACAAGCGGTTGGTTCCGCCATAGACATCATCGCCAAGCAGGACTTTATCGCCGGTACTCAGCAAGTGCAATACAACACCAGTCGCTGCAACTCCTGACGAGAAGCACAATCCAAACTTGCCGCCTTCAAGGTCAGCAAGATTCGCTTCGAGGGCTGCGCGAGTTGGGTTGGCCGCGCGTGAATAGTCATACTCGCCGATGATCTTGCCCGGCGATTGCTGGACATAGGTCGATGTCTGGTAGATCGGTGTCATGATCGCACCCGTCGTCGGGTCTGGGCGTTGCCCGGCATGAATCGCGCGTGTACCGAAAGCGTGGTTCTTTGAAACTTCCATGAAAAATCCTTTTGAGTTCAATCCGTTTGATTGTCTGTATACTTTTATGCGTTGAGTTTGGCGAGGTGCTCGATGAGATCGATCTGAGAAACAACACCAACTATAGTGTTTCCATCGATAATGATCGCGACATGATCTGTTTCGAAGATGCCATAGAGCTCTTCGACGCGTGCCTTGGGATGGAGCACCCCACCAAGTTCATGGGCGATCGTCCCGATCTTTGTCTCAGGTGTTGCCGAACCATTCTGCAAGCTGCGAAGAATGTCCACCTCATGGATAATCCCCGTCGGTTTACCATCGCTGTTGATAACAGGCATCTGTGAAATGCCGTTGTCGCGTAAAGCGGCGATGACCGAATCAACGGAGTCATTCTCTGAAACCGTGACGACTTGCTGATCGCCTTTAACCAGTTCTTCAATATATCCAAGCCCCTTGACAGGTTCGAGGAACCCGTGCATCTTCATCCATTCATCTGACAGATACTTGGTCACATAGCGCGTGCCTGAATCTGGACAGATCGCGATGACCTTCTTGCCCGGGCCCATCTCCTTTGCGACCTCACATGCGATATGAACCATACCACCCGAAGACCCGCCACAGAATAGCCCTTCTTCACGGACCAATCGTCGAGCCATGGTAAAGCATTCATAGTCATCAACCTGATACATCTCATCAACAACCGAAGGATCAAACGCTCGGCACACGATATCTTCGCCCAGTCCCTCAACCTTGTACACATATGGAGTGCTGGGCTGACCGGTTTTGAAGATTGAATAATGAACCGAACCCAATGGATCAACGCCGATGATCTTGCACTTCGAACCCATCTTCTTAAAGTATCGCCCGATGCCCGAAGCAGTGCCGCCGGTACCAGTACCGACCACAATCGCGTCGACATCGCCTCCGGTTTGATCGTAGATTTCTTTGCCGGTCGAAAGCTCATGAGCCTCGATGTTCCAAGTCGAATGATACTGATCCATGTAGAACGAGTTGGGTGTATCTTCTGCGACTTTCTTAGCGACATTGACATAATGATCTGGCGAATCACCCGGCACATCCGTAGGCGTGATGATGACCTGCGCCCCAAAGGCACGCAACCCATCAATTTTTTCTTGACTCATCTTGTCGGGCATGGTAAAGACTGATTTGTAGCCCTTCACCGCAGCGACCATCGCCGCCCCCATCCCAGTGTTTCCCGATGTATTTTCAACAATCGTGCCGCCAGGCTTGAGCAGACCTTCTTCCTCGGCCTTGGATATGATGTAAAACGCCATCCGGTCCTTGATCGAACCCGCGGGGTTCATGAACTCACATTTGGCATACACCGTTGCGGAATCAGGATGAGTCACCTTATGGAGCTCAACCAAAGGCGTATTGCCGATGGCTTCGAGGATATTGCCCTTGATTGGCGATGTATTCGTTGAGAACGGCGTGTCTGTTTTGGGAGCTGTTTGCATACAATGATGATAGGTGCGAGATGCACCAAGATCATGCCCCAAACCGGAGCCTTTATCATGCCCGACAATACCACTCCACAGCACAAACTGATCATCGCCGGCGGGTCTGGATTCCTCGGCTTGAGCTTCGCCAAATACCTCGCCCAAACCTGCCCCGGCCAATGGGATGTGGTCATTCTCAGCCGATCCAAACCCAAGTGTGATCTACAGATTGCACAATGGGTTCAGTGGGACGGTCGAACCGGTGGCGATTGGACCAACGGTCTTGTTGGCGCTACACATATTCTCAATCTCGCTGGACGATCGGTTGACTGCCGAAAAACACCGGATCGGTGCGATGAGATTCTGCGCTCGCGTGTTGAATCAACCGCTGCTATTGGTCGTGCCATAGATGGTCTCGAGCATCATCCCAAAGTGTGGGTCCAAATGTCCACCGCCCACATCTACGGCGACCCACCCACCGCAATCTGCACCGAAACCTCACCCTTCGGCTACGGGCTCGCCCCAACCGTCGGCAAAGCATGGGAAGAATCATTCCATGAACACTGCCCATCAAACATCCGCAAAGTCATCCTCCGCACCAGCTTCGTAATCGGCAAAGAAGGCGGAGCATTCCCAACACTCAAACGAGTCGCAGCCCTCGGCCTGGGCGGGCGGATGGGTTCAGGCACCCAAGGATTAAGCTGGCTCCACATCAAAGACATGAACCGGATCTTCCTCGATGCCCTCACCAATGAATCCCGCGAAGGCACCTACATCGCCACCGCACCAAATCCGGTTTCGTATGTGGATTTCATGCGTGCCCTGCGAAAAGCCATCAGACAACCCATCGCCCTGCCCGGTTCCGTCTGGGGGCTCAAACTGCTGACTGCAACCCTCATGGACACCGACCCAGACCTCATCCTCTACGGCCGATACTGCGTACCAAAGCGTCTAATTGATGATGGTTTCGAGTTCAAGTTTGCAGACATCGCATCGGCAATGGCTGATCTCACTACCAAATCTTGAACCAAAAAACACCCCGAGAAGGATTCGAACCTTCGACCTACGGATTAGAAGTCCGTTGCTCTATCCAGCTGAGCTATCGGGGCAAGGTGTTGCAGCTCTACTGTAGTCATCATCGCAAAGATCCGCTCTCATTGATTTCGTTTAGATAGAAATGAAATCAAGGATGCTGCGAGACGCCCATCATCTCTCTGTCGCATTATCCTTCGACTCATCAAGTATTTGTTTTAATGCATTTTCCATTGCATCGCCAATTTTATCCCAACTATGTAACTCTGCCTCGGCTCTCGCTGCTATAGACATTTCTCGCCATTCCTTATCCTCAAGATCAAGTACCGCTTCAACAGCATCAGCGAACACTTCTGGATCATCGGTATCAACAAGTTTCCCTCCACCTGATTGAAGCAACTCTGGTGCAGCACCAGCAGGAGTTGCGACTACAGGCGTACCGCTCGCCATGGCTTCAAGTAATGGCAATCCATAGCCCTCTTTATCACTTGTAAAGAGCCAACAATCACATGACGCATAAATGTTCGCGATCCGTTGCTGAGACGGAGCAGTTTCAAAGCATGAACCTTCGGGCAACTCGTCTTTCAACGGAGAACGCCCCCCAAATCCAATGAAATTGCATTCAATCCCTCTACCCTGAAGCACTTTGACTGTTTCAGCAGCTAGCCAAAACCGTTTGAAATTATTCTTACTCATTCCAGTGTACATAGCACCAATAATTTTCCGCCCACTCAGACCTCTGTCTTTAAAAGCGAAGTGCTCAGTATCTAATCCATTCGATACAAGTATCGCGCTCATATCATCAAACTGATTATTTGCAATATCCATTAACCAATTACTAACCACTATTTTTCGCATTGGCAATCGCCATACTGCATCAACACGGTCTTTCGGTTGTCCGGGATGTGCCTCATAATGCTGGAGAAAGTTAACTGGAACGCCTTTGTTTTTTGGCATTCGAGCGATCCACTCAGCCGTTTCCCACCATGTAGCGAAAATGATATCAGCATCGGGAACATCATCGGCTGTAATCTGCCGATGTCTCTCGATCGTGTGCACCCGATACGGCACATCATCAAGATGAGTCGGCCCTGATGCCACCTTCAAGACCCGCCTCCCACGAATCGCTGCTTTGATATGAGTCTTCAAAGAAGGTCTCGAACACCGCCCAGAGACAACCGTCACTGTGTGCCCCCGCTCATGAAGCATCCGAGCATGCTCAGCAACAATGCGTATCCCGCCACTGAGGTTGGCATTAGGGATTACGAAGGTAATTCGTAACAGCTTGTTCATAGATTGTTTTTCTTCTTTAGTATCCGGATCAACATTATACAAACACTCTTCCATCCACGAAAATCCGTTGGCGATATTGAAATTGCACGGGCCGCAATTCGAATCCCCTTCCACCGTTCACCGCCTTCATATGCACTCCAAGCAGAGCCAATGCACTGCCCAACAGCCTGTGCCTTAGCTCGGCCTTTGACTCGAGTCATATCACATTCATGAGGGAGTATAGGAGGATTTCCATCCTCCAAATCATCTGATTCCCGCTCTAATCGTTGAAGTGCGAAGAGGGTTGCTTGTTGATCAAAAAACTCTCGGCGAAGATCAGATGATTGATGTGTCACAGAATTATCATGCAATCGATATTGATAAACAAGAGTTGGATGATGCCATATGCGCCCTACTTGTGCGATTCGAAACTGAAAATCTAAATCTGGTCCAGTCACAAACCACTCTCGCATAGGTGCTACACTTCGAAGAATGTCAGAACGAATCAGCCAAGAACATAGAGTTGTAACCGTTTTGCCATTAACAAGTTGATTAGTAGCTTCAAACTCCCCTTGGCCACAAGCAAGATCTGCAATAATCTTACCGGCAGGCGTAATAGTTTGATACCCCCCAGAAATCGCACAATAATTGTCGTTTTTAGTGAGCCATTCTAGTTGGTGCTTCAACCGACCTGCAATGAATAAGTCATCGGCATCGCATTGGGCGAAGTATTCACACTGCACTGCAGCAAGGGCAGTATTGAACGCCGCTGCGAATCCTCTTTGCGGACCATCTATAACTATTATTCGGCGGTCATGAAAATTGGTTATTATGCGCCTCGTATTATCTGTTGATCCATCATCAACTATGATTAATTCGCCCACTTCTTTTTGCGACAAAACGGATTGAATCGAGTCTGCAATTGTTCGCTCTGTATTTCTCGCAGGCATGATGATAGAAATGCTAGTCATTACTCTCCCCCTCTGGGACGACGAATAAATCCAAAGAACAATACCTTCCAAGAGTCCAGACTCATCGGCCGAAGCTTTACCGATTTGATAGCATAATGTAACCAAGTTGAACGGTGCCCATGCTTCCATGCCATCCAAGCAATTGATGTCGCATTGTCATATATGGTTGTTTGCCCTGATGGTACGTTAATCATATCTATTTCGCATTGACACTTTCCGTCTCCTCCTCTTCGCCTCCAAGCTGACTCGCAAGCCCTCACAGCGGCGTTATGTTGTTCTATAGACTTTTGGTTGGTCACAGAATCGTTATGAATCCTGTATTGCAGCAAGCACTTATCCAAGTTGCACATTTTGCCAACTTCACCCAGCCGTAACCAAAGGTCAAGATCCTGTGCACATGGATACTCTTTAAGATACCCGCCAACTTCTATT
>JAESSR010000138.1 GCA_016764015.1 Phycisphaerales bacterium | reverse complement strand
GCAGGTACGCCCAGTGGGATTCGAGGAGATACGAGCGAGCTATGAGGTCCGGACGCGGACGGGACTGCTGGTCTACGACTCGGTGAGCGTGGCGATGATGGAGCAGATGGGGGTGCCGCCGCCGAAGGATTTGTATCCGTCGTTGATGAGTATGTCTGATTTGTCTGCTCAAGACCTCAAAGAGATCGAGCAACAGGCAAAGGACCGGGTGCAATCGGGTCTTGTGCTGATGACCGAGGCGATTGATCAGATGTCGCAGGCATCGTCGGAGAATGATTTTGTGTCGATGCAGGTTTCGGCGGTGTTGTTTCGAGAAGGGTTTGCCAGGTTTGAGAGCGGGCTTGCAACCCGCCAACTCTTGAGCGAGGGGCAGCAGCCTCAGGAGATTGCGTTGGACTGGTTTCGGCGGGAGATGAATATCCACCCGCAATCCCCAGATCATGGCGATGGGCCGATGGGGTTGTCTTGGTTTCATTTCAGCACGATGATTGTTCTTATCGTGTTTGGCGTGGCAATGATCTGGATGTACATACTGAAGATGCGTCGTGCTTCGATGCTGATTGTGCGACTTACTGAATCTCAAGGCAAGCAATCATCTGATGCGTAAACACGAGCCCATTTTGGTTGGTATGTTGATGGCGATTTTGTTTGTCGTCTGGCTTGGGTTTCCGATTCATGCGTCGCATCGGTTTGCGGGTAGTTTTGGGGGCGGCGTGCTTGCGGTGAGTGGGTCGGCGCTCTTGCTTGTGCCGTTTTTGTATTCGATTGTCAAGCGGAACAAGCGTGTCAAGGGGATTGTGACTTCGCGGGTTTCCATGAAGACTGCGTTGGATTGGCATGTGTATGCGGGTATCTTGGGGCCGATTCTTGTCCTTCTTCATACTGGGCACAATTACAGGAGTCCGCTTGCTATTACGCTAACGACGCTGATGCTGGTTGTGGTATTGAGTGGATTTGTTGGTCGTTTTCTTAATGCGAAGATTTCTCGGTCGATCAAAGTCAAGAAGATGATGCTTGCGGAGTTGAATAGTGCTTATCAAGAGGCCACCGACGAGTTGCATCAGTATCCTGATGCGGCAAGTCATGTCAAACCATTTTCGATCGGGATTGTCCGTATGCTTTTTCGTGTGATGGCCAAGCCCGACTCTTCGGGGCCGGATTTGGCGTCAAAGGTTGCTCATACCATCGAGATTGCCGAGTCTATTGCGGATGTTGAGTATGCGATCAGTACACATGAGACATTCAAGCGAGCGTTCAAGGTCTGGCTGCGTTGGCACATCATTATTTCGATGGGGTTTTATGTGTTGTTAGCACTCCATGTGTGGTCGGGGATTCATTTTGGGTTGAGGTGGTTCCAATGAGCAAGAAGCGAAAATCAAAGCGTGGATTTTTTCTGCAACTCGTTGTTGTTCTTGGTGTTGTTGTGGTTGTGCTGCTTTTGATCCCTGATCGGAGTGGACGAGTGGGAAATCCTGACCGGTTGGTGTCGGCGGGATTCTGGCAAGAGTTTGCAAGTCCGGGGGAGTTGTCGCAGGCGCATGAGTTTTTGGGATCAGATTGCAGGAGTTGTCATACGCCAGTTGATGGTCCTATTGCTCAGAACTGTATTGTGTGTCATGCCAACAATGAGCCGTTGCTTCAGCGTCAGCCGACATCGTTTCACTCTTCGATCGAGAGTTGTAAAGAGTGTCACGGGGAGCATTTGGGGGTGGATGTTGCGCCGACGATTATGGATCATTCTGCGCTGAGCAGAATCGGCATCAAGCAGCGAGACGATGGTACAACTTCGGGTCAGGAAGCGGCCCAGCGCATTGAGGGTTGGATACGAGCCGAGGGAAAACTTGGTGCGAGTTTAAGCAACCCGTATCTTTCGAGTGCAGAGCGGGTGCTCGACTGCACGGTGTGTCATGCTTCAGACGATCGTCACTTTGGATTGTTTGGTCAGAACTGCGCTTCGTGTCATTCGGCTTCCTCTTGGGATCTACCGGAGTTTCGACATCCCGCGCCGACAAGCGTGAGTTGTTCGCAGTGTCACCAAGCACCGCCGAGTCATTACATGAAGCATTTTGATATGATTTCTCGTCCTGTTGCTGTCAAGCCTGAGGCGCGTGTGGATCAGTGTTATGTGTGTCACCAGACGACGGCATGGCCGGACATCAAGGGGGTGGGTTGGTACAAGCACCATTAGGTGAGTTGGTGAGAGGTGCTAAGTTGTTGAACTATTCTTCAACACGCGACAACCAACAGTATTTGACCATGTGACCCGATGATTGATATCGACCCGCTCGCTGACCCGCTAGGGTCAGCAAACGGGTCAGAGCGTGTCGAGAAACCATTGATGACCCAGTTCATCCTTGCAATTGATTCATTTTTCTAGATAATGGAAGAGCCAAGGAATCACTTTGGTCTTCAAACATAGAAGATGAGCTCACCATGAAATCAACTTTGCTCGCTGTCGCCTTGTGTGCGGCCACCGTTTATACCGCTCCGGCATACGCCCAGACCGATACCACCTTTACCTACCAAGGTGAACTTCAGGAATCGCGCTCGCCTGCCAATGGCATGTACAACATAGATTTCCTACTGTTCGACGCTCTCGTTGACGGGACACAGATCGGCTCCACCCTTTCGATTATCGGGCAAGAAGTCATCGGCGGAATATTCAGTTCTCAACTCGACTTTGGAGCACAAGATTTCAGCAGCGGCAGTACTGGCTCGAAATTATCCTCGATGGTACGACACTCGCCCCAAGAACAGCGATGACGGCTACACCATTCTCTGTCCAAACAAGAGGCTTGTTTGTCGACGAGAATAACCGTATCGGTGTGAACTCAGGAGGATTTGTAGCCTCAGAAGCACAGCTGTATGTGCGATCGTCCACTGCCGATTACTTTGGTGTGCTTGTTGACTCATCTTCTATACTCGGCAGTCAGATCGGCCTGCACACAGGTACCTCTGGCTACGCGAGCCTTGTAAAGAACTCTTTCTTTGCAGGAGGGTGGAGACGATGGTCAGAATCCCAAGGAGCGTTCCTCCAAGAGATCGACCCCGCTGGAAATGTAAACTTTAAAGTCACGCCTCCGGATACGGGTTTGATTAACTGGAATACTGGTATGACCATTTTGGCAGATAGCGGGAATGTCGGTATCGGAAACACCTCGCCAACCTCTCTACTCCATGTGGGTACTGGCGATGGTGAAATCTCATTGGGGCAATCGCCAGCGTTGATCATGCGCCGCGATGTTGCCAACAATCGATTTCAGCTATTGCTTGCCGGAACGGGCTATGTAGAAAATACCTCCAGATCGGACGCGATGATGGCAACCAGGACATCGTATTGATGGGCAAAGTTGGCATAGGAACGAACACCCCAACAACTGGCAGCCTCCATGTGGACGCGACATCTCTTGGGATTTTCTGTGAAACCACTTCCACCGGCTCGGCGGCTATTTTGGGAAATGCTTCATCCGAATTCGGATTTTCTAAAAGTGTAGAAGGAAGAACACAAGGCGTGAATAGGACAGGTGTCCGTGGAGTATCAGCCCATAGTACAGGTGTAAACTATGGAGTTCTAGGATTATCAAATAGTCCAAGTGGGTACGACTTCTACGCCTCTGGTTTAGGCATCAACTATGGCTCATCATCTTCCATCCGCTGGAAATCAAATGTTGTCAACATCAACAATCCCCTCGATAAGCTCGCCCAACTCCGAGGCGTGTACTACGACTGGGATGAAGATCACGGCGGACAGCACGCGATCGGCATGATCGCAGAAGAGGTCGGCAAGGCCCTACCAGAAATCGTCGGATACGAAGAAAATGGCATTGATGCCATTGGCATGGACTACTCCATGCTCACCCCGCTACTCGTCGAAGCAATGAATGCACTGCGGGCCGAGAAGGATGTACAGATCAAACAACTCAATGATGAAAATCAATTGCTTAAAGCAAGACTTGACCGACTCGAACGAATGATGGTTCAAATCGTCAACAATTAAATGGCATGCAAGAGGTCGTCGGTTCGATTCTCTTCGTCTCCACTTACAGAAAACGATGCTGGTAGGCAACCAGCGGCGTTATTCATTGGTCATTAGCGCCTCGAGTTTGGCTTCTCGTTCATGGTCAGGCGATTGGGTGGTCCAAACGGTGTAGAGTTCAATCTTCCGTTCTCGAATGTAAGCTTTGGCATCATCGCCCACCGGGCCGTTGCTTTCGAGGATATTCCAGGCTTGAGTTAGTGATGCCTCTGCTTCTTCGAATCGCTGTGATCGAATGAGGGCAGCCCCGTAGATCCCGATGTAGCGGGCAAGACCTACGCTTGATGGGGGGAGAATCTTTCTCACATTAGCAAGAGACATTGAAACAAGTTCGAGTGCTTCCTCGTTACGGCCTTGCTGCGAAAGACTGCTCGACAAGATCGAGAGTGCGACGAGACCCCAGTCCTGTGAGATCAATGGATCGATCAATTTCATGTCATAGAAGATGGCTCGGGCTACTTTTTCCGCATCCTCTAGATGACCTGAATCGAGGAGTGTCTTTGCATAGCTGTTCCTGAAGTTCACTGTGAGCGGACGCTCATTGCCCAGTCTGTGTTGAGCCAGAACGATCCCGGTGCGGAACAGCGGCAGTGCCTCGTCGAACTGTTCGGCCTGGGCGTAGACATTGGCGAGATTCAACAGAGAGTTCATCGTTCTCGGATCTCCCTCGCCTAGAACTGCTATCCGCCCATCGTATGCTTCCTTGGCAAGGAGAAGCCCGCGATCGTTGGCCCCAGTGCGTGCGAGCACTGTGGCGAGGTTGCTGATTGTCGAGAGCGTTGTAGGGTGACGATCCCCGTACAGTTCCCTTTTAATTTTGAGTGTGTCTTCGAGGATTGGTACTGCCTCGACAAATCTGCCTGTGCGCACTAGGAGCGCCCCGAGATTTCCTATGGCTCTGGGTCGGAGTTGTTCGGCTTGGGGTGTGGCGAGTTTTTCGATGATCCTCAGTTCTCGGTGTGTCAACTCGATCGCTTCGTCATCACGGCCCTGCATGGATAAACTCCGGACAACGCTGTGCATCATGCGCGCGGACTCGAATGAGAACTCCCCGTTTGCTTCCTCTGCGAGCTCCCACTCTCGCATGTGGTGGCGCTCGGCGAGTTCTGGGGCACCGAGTTGGTCAAAGAGATAGCCCAGTGCATTATGTATTTGCGATTCAACATCTGGACGATCCTTAAACCGGCCTTCAATATTCTCAGACGCATTAGTGAGGGCTTCGCGGACAGTCAGTTCGTGATCAGTTGTGCGGGACGGATCTGCAGCCGAAAGAACATCCATGATGAAGAACTCACTCAATTCTTCGGCGGCCTTCGCTTCGCTCTCGGCTCTCTCGGCGGCTTGTGTTGCTTGAATCTGCGCAGCGAGTTCGTCCTGAGCTGCCAGGCGTGCTTTGGTTTGCTCTTTGAGTGCCCAGATCATCCCGCTAGTTGTACCAGCGATACCAAGAATAAGAACGCCTAAGACAATTGCACTTGCGATTACCTGCGGGCGATGTCGCTGTACAAATTTATGAACCAAGTATGCCCGAGTTGGAGGCCTTGCCTCGACGGGCTCGTTGAGAATGAATCGAGAAATGTCTTGAGCAAGAGCGATGGAGGATTCATATCGACGATCAGGATCTTTCTCTAAGCACCTCAAGGTGATCCAATCCAGATCGCCTTGCAGCATCGAACTTCGTGTTCTTGGACTCTCGGCTTGTAGATTGGCAGATGTTGTGACCTGTTTTTCAAGTGTGGATAACCGTGTGCTTGGTTTCTCAGGCTCATCATTGCTGATCACACGCATCATCTCAACAATACCCTTACTGAGCAGGTCTTCATCGGTGAATGGTGTAGTTCCGGTGAGCAGCTCATAGAGGAGTACGCCGAGCGAATAGATATCGGTGCGTGTATCGACTTGTTGCCCGCCGAGCTTTGCTTGCTCAGGTGACATATACGCGGGCGTACCAACAAGCTGGTCGTGCATGGTGATGGCTGTTTGTGCATTGAATTCGGTGCTGGTTGCTTTGGCGATCCCGAAATCGATGACTTTGGGGATTGGCACGCCGTCAACCTCGGTGACGAGAACATTACTAGGCTTGATATCCCGATGAATGATCCCTTTTTGATGAGCATGCTGAATCGCTCGGCATATTTGCACAAATAAATCGAGCCGAGATGCCATATTGAGATTCTTGTCTTTGCAATATTCAATGATCGAAACACCTCGAACCAGTTCCATCGCAAAGAATGGTCTGCCATCCTCGGTAGTCCCAGCATCAAAGACCTGAGCGATGTTTGGATGATCCATCATCGCGACGGCCTGTCGCTCAGCTTCAAACCTGGCGATTACTTGTTTGTTGTCCATCCCTTGTTTTATGATTTTGAGTGCGACAGACCGATTTGGATTCTGTTGACGGGCCTCATAGACCGAGCCCATTCCGCCTTCGCCGATATGCTCGATGATGGTGTACCGATCTATCTTTGTCGGTGTATCCGGATTGTTTTCGACAGCCTCGCGGGTGACAAGATCGGCAAGTTCGCCGGGGGTATTGGTATCGAGCGGGCTCTGGCGGGTGTGCTCGGTGAGCAGCTCTTGGATCTCTTTGCGGAGCTCGGCATCATCGCTGCAAGCCTCTGTGAGGTATTGATCGCATGCGCTCTTGGACATCGAGCGAGCAGCATCAAAGATTACGCATATCCGTCCGAACCGGTCTTCGTTCATTCTGCCCGCCCTTCTCTGAGTTGTTTTCCAAGCCACGCGCGGGCCATGTACCAATCGGCTTCAACTGTTTTCTGTGAAACCCCGATGACTAGCGATGCTTCTTTGTGTGTCATCCCGCCAAAGAACAAGAGTTCGATGACTCTAGATTTGCGTTCATCGAGTTGCTTGAGTTTTTTCATCGCTTCATCGAGTTCGAGCAGGTCGAGCACATTCATTTGTACAGCACCGTCAGTATCGGAGAGCGTGACTTTGAGCCGATCGCCGCCGCGTTTGAGCGCACCATGTTTGCGTGCGTGATCGATTAAAACTTGACGCATGACTTTGGCGGTGATTGCGCGAAAGTGCCCGGCGTCGGACCAAGGGATTTGGGTCTGATCGATCAGTCGAGCATAGGCCTCATGAACCAAAGCGGTGGGTTGGAGTGTGTGGTCTGCCCGTTCTTGTCGGAGATATGAGCCCGCAATGGAACGGAGCTCGTCGTAAATCTGTGAGAGCAAGGTATCAAGGCCGAGCGATTGATCCGCAACGGCATCCATGTTCAATGTCTGCAAAACCTGTGTAAATCGTGCTTTATCGGGCATCGGAATGCTTTCTAAAAAACTTGAGATTGTACGAGGAGATACATACTCAGACTGCGCATGAGTATACAGGAGATCGCCGCGTTTGAGCGAGTGATTGATCAAATGTCCCGCTTTTTAAGGCAATATGCACAGTTTACAAACAGAGGAACACACTATGAAACAGTCAATAGCACCCAGTATCACTCGTTCAGCAGCCGCCGCATTTTTCATCGTTCTCGGCACAGGATCAGCAGGAGCCCAAGTCATCAACGATTCGGGGATCAGTTATAGCCCTCCGGCTGATTGTCTTGTCGGATTTGATTTCGGATTTGATATGGCCAACAGTTTCGGTCGTTTGGCGATCGCGAGCCCCGGGGTCAATGGCGGGTTCCTAGGGCATGTGCTTGTGTACGACAGTACCATCGGGGCGCTGCTACACAATCTGGCCGCTCCGGTCGATGCAAGTAATCCCGCTGGCTTTGGCAAACAAGTCGTAATGGAGGGGACGAACATCGTTGTGACGACCAATGATGGGGTCGGCATTGGTGGGTCCAACGATCAAGTCTTCGTGTATGACGCGGTGACGGGGGAACTTCGTTTCGAGCTCGAGCCGATCAATCCACTCGGTGATTTAGCCGGTTATGGCTACGATATCACGATCGATAATGGCGTTATTGCGGTCAGTCAATCCGAATACGATGTATTCACAGGATGCGTATACCTCTTCGACGCGACCGATGGATCACAGATTGATGTCATCTATGGCGGTCCGCTCTTACCATCAATCCAATACCCAATATTTGGCTACGAGATCGAGATGCACAATGGCTTGCTCACAGTCTTACAGAGAGAGTTCTCTGGCTTTAGTGATGCACAGCAGATATTTATCTTTGATACCTCTACTCGGGCATTGCTCCACGAGATACAGCCCCCCGTGGGGAATCAATACGCCGATGGTTGGGGCACAGACCTCGCGATGAACGACGACACACTGATCGTGTGTGCTCCCGGCGACGATCCATACGGCACGAATACCGGCTCGGTATTGGCATACGATCTGACGACCGGCGCGTTTCGCAACATGATTATGGTGGTCAACACTGAGGCAGCATCATCAATCCGCATGAATGCCAAGATCAACGAAGACGGGCTCGTTGCGGTCAGCTCGTCGAACGGCGAGTTTGGGCTTGCCGGCACTGCAACGGTCAAGCTCTTTGAGTCCCAGACTGGGACACAGGTGGGAACGCTCGAACCATCGAGCGGGATGCGGTCGGCATCCTTTGGACTGGCGATGACCTTCTTGAACAATGAGGTCTATGTCAGTGATATCGCGGCTGCTCTGAGCCGCGAGGATATCGTCCACCACTTCAATACCGGTTCAACGATCACCATGCACCCCCAAAGCCATGTGACCGATATCGAGGGATTTGGACCGTTGATGCAAGTGTTTGCGACCAATGCTACGGATTATCGGTGGTTCAAGGACGGCGTCGAGATCAACAACGGCCCGCTGTATGGAGGTGCCACGACAAGTGTTTTGGCCATCAACGCTGGGCCTGAGACTGAGGGCGCGTACACCTGCGAGGTGACGAGCGTTTCGACGAGTTCGGTGATGAGTGAGCCTGGATACCTTGTGTATCAAGGATCGAGTGAGCCAGCTTGTCGTGCGGACTTACGGAAGATGGTGTGCTCAACTTCTTTGATGTGTCTGCGTTCTTGCAGCAGTTTGGCAATGGGTGTCCATGATTGAAGATGGGTACTCGAGTATTTGTTCTGGCCTGCTTGCTGACCCGCTTTGAGTCCAAATGAGTCCATCACAGTCCCTCCGAACCTTCAAAACAAGCCTTTAAACGCTGATTTCAAGGTAAGCACAGGGCATGGCATGCAAGAGGTCGTCGGTTCGATCCCGTTCGTCTCTACTTACAGAAAACGCCGCTGGTAATGCACCAGTGGCGTTTTTGATGGAGTGATGGAGTTGAGGATTTGTGGGTTGACCCGCTAGGTCTCCAAATTTACAGCTATCTGCAGAGCTGTGCTATTGCTCAAATACATTTTGTCAGAATCTTCGGCAGGGCAGGGCAGGGCAGATCATCGAGCAGCAGCCGTCCTTGGATTATTTGTATATTGTGGATTACGAAACAGCGAAGTTGCTGCACTGCAAATAGGAGACTTAGACATCACAGAACGCCGTGGGACGCTTGTGGCGCGTCACGGTAAGCACAACAAGGAACGGATAGTGCCTGTCATTTAAGCAAGACGGATGCTCATGGACTATCTGTCGAGCAAGCCGCCAGCGGACATTGACCGCATTTTTATTTGGAGAAGGCTCAATCCATTGGGTATTGATGGGGTTCGCTACATCGTTGAGAAATACGGTGTTGCTATTGGCATGGACATCCATCCGCATGCTCTCGGGCACATATTTGCGACTTAGTATTTAGAGGCTAATAACAATGACCATGTTGGGCTTGCACAGCTTCTTGGGCATGAAAACATTCAGACAACGAGTCGCTATACCCAACGGGGTGAGTCACAACTCTCGGCTGCGAGCGAGTTGGTGTCGCTTTGAGAGCGCAAAAAATCAATCGAATCCCGAGTGGTGTTTATGGTTGGATATTTCGGAGTTCCAATTTTCTTCGTTCTGATGAACAGCGGCTTGTCCATTGAAGAAATAGTTGGCGTGCTTGGAGTCCAGTCATTGCTATGGCTATTTGCATCCAAGATGTGCTGATAGAACAATAAAGCTACTTCCTTAACATTGGCAGTGGTACAGAATATGGGGTCAGGTCACTAGGCCACCATCTCTTGTTGACCATATCCACCTGTCTTACCCATCCATTCCGCGCAGGTTGCCAGCAGCTTTGCCTTGTTGATCGGTTTGGTAGCATAGTCGTCGCAGCCCGCATTGATACACTTGGCCCGGTCTTCAGCCATTGCATGCGCGGTGAGTGCGACGATCGGCAATGTACTGCCACGCTCGCGCAGTGTATGGGCCAATGTATACCCGTCCATCTCAGGCATTTGCATGTCGGTCAGCAACATGTCAAAGGGCACGCCGTCTTCCTCCGCTTTTTTAAGCATCTCCAAAGCAATCTTCCCGTTGTCGGCAATCGAAACCTCAGCGCCCCCTTTCTTGAGATGGTGCGCTATGAGCCGTTGGTTGTCGATACCGTCTTCGGCGAGCAGAATCCGCCCGCTCAAACTCACGGCAGAGGCAGAGGCAGAGGCAGAGGCAGAGGCAGAGGCAGAGGCAGCTTCATCAAAGTTTTTCACCATCGCCGCATCTGGTATCGCTTCAAATGGAAGGACGAGTCGGAAGCAAGAACCCTTGCCAGGTTCGGTTCGCAAGAGCTTGACATCGCCACCCATGAGGGCCGCAAACCGGCGGCTGATGACCAGTCCCAGCCCAGTGCCCCCAAACTTACGAGTCATCGTATCGTCTGTCTGCCCAAACGCTTGAAACATGCATCCGATTTGTTCCTTGTCTATGCCCGCACCGGTGTCCTCGATGTCGATCGTCAGCTTCGGTTGCCCTTTACGCTCCGTTAGACCCACAATAATTGAGACGCTTCCTTCTTCGGTGAATTTAACCGCGTTTCCCGTCAGGTTCATGAGGATCTGCCGAAGGCGGGTTGGATCGCTCACGAATTGCTCGGGCACAGGCGTCGCAAGTGTCGTGCTCAGCGATAATCCTTTACCAGTGGCACGCGGACTCATCAAATCCTCGACCTCCTTGAGCACCGCGATTAACGGTGTGTTGATTCGCTCAATGGTCATCTTGTCGGCCTCGATTTTAGATAGATCGAGGATGTCGTTAATCACCGTAAGCAGATGTTTCCCCGCATTACTAATCGTATCAATCGCTTGGACGCGTTGTTGGGGCGTGAGTTCAATGTCCCCGTCCTCACGCAAAAGATCGGTATACCCTATGATCGCTGTGAGTGGTGTGCGTATCTCGTGGCTCATGTTGGCCAAGAACGAACTCTTGGACTGATTGGCAACTTCTGCATCGGCCAGTGCCATGGAAAGTTTTTTCGCGGCTTGCTTGCTCTCGGTGATGTCTGTTCTGATTGACACAATCTTCTCAATCTTTCCATCACTCCTAACAAACGGTGAGATGATGCTGTCCACCCAGTACAAAGAACCGTCCTTTGATCTATTGCACACCTCGCCGTACCAAGATTTACCCGACATCACGGTTTTCCACATCTCGATCCAGAATGACTTGGGATGCGTGCCTGAGTTCAAGATCTTGTGGTCTTGGCCGGTCAGTTCTTCGCGTGTGTATCCGCTGATATCGCAGAACTTGTCATTGATCTGGATGATCCGGCCGTGTGCATCGGTCACCGAAACCAAGCTGTGCTGGTCGATCGTGCTACGCAGAGCCTCGGTTTCTCGCACCGCTGCTAACAAATTCGCCGTCATTTCCTTTGCCAGAGCCAATGCCTGGATCCGGCTGCTACCCAATGACCACACGATTCCCGCCAAAAGTAGGCTCAAGAGTGTACCACCCACGCCCTCCGCTACGAACATCGAGCGGTCGATCCCGGCCTCGAACTTTGGCGTGGAACTGGTATAAAATGTCCAAGTGCGCCCGCCGATGGCCAAAGGAATGCTTCGCTCGAACATCCGCGAGGTGTCTATTGTCCCCGGCACGCCTACCAGTTGCTTGTCAAAATCGTAGAGAAGGGTATCTTTGGTGGCGATCTCCCCGTCGTAGATCTCAAAGTCGATATTGCCATGAAGCGTGTCCAATATGCTTTCTATAGCTTCCTCAAGAATTATTGGTGAATAAACCAATGCGATTAGCTCGGCCATACGCTCATCTGGGGTAATGGGGTGAGAATCGTTCCTGTAGACCGGCACGATATAGAGAAAACCGGCAAGTTTATTTCCTTCTTGCACCAGTGTGATCTTGCCTGTGATGGTTGGCTGGCCCGACGCCACCGCCCGCTCAACAGCCTCGCGGCGGACGTGCTCTGAGCCGATATCCAACCCCCATGCCGCGGCATTGCGATCTTCAGGGTAGCAGTGCTTGATTAAGTACAGGTCCGGGGTGTCTTCCAGAGGCGAACCAGGTTGGGCCAAACTCCGCACTGCATAGTTAGGCGATCCGTCAGCTATTTGTTCTGAGATGAACGCATCTAGGTCCTCGCGCATCACACGCTCGATGACCCCAAAACCAATCGTGCCGGGAAACTCCTTGGGCAGATCTCGCGAGCCAGCATACGCCGCAAACCCAGCACGATCGACAGACTTGCTGGCCACATACACACCCTTGGCACCAGCAAGACCATACTTTGGCTGATTCACGCGAAGTTGAATTTGATCAGCCAAACGATCTGAGGTTTGCTCAAAGAGCAAGTTGGCTTTTTGTATCAATTGCTTGTTCGAGTCAACAACCACTATGCCGGTAGCCGCAAGCCCTAGAGTCAGCACGCCCACCGTTCCCGCGATCAGCTTCCAAGGCTTGACTGCAATATTGTCCTTATTTATTTGTGTTTTGCTCAGCCGAAGTCCGCGACACAGCCGCCATACGATCACCGGCCCAGCCAAGATCGAAAGCATTGTGGCATCAAGCAAGGCTTCGACCGCGCCTTCCACTCCCGGCGCCATAACGGGCAGGATGAACATCACCCCCGCTTCGGCGACCATGATCACGATGAGGATTTCAATGAACAGTCGTGGGATGTTGAGCTGTTGTTTCATGTTAATCCGGTATAGATTGCCCTTGGCTAATAGTGTGTTTGGTATCGGTCATGCGGGCGCCGCACATAAGGCAATCTCTTGGCATGCTTAGCCAAACCCCTAGTAAAGGTCTGATTATGTGAGCATTTGGATGCAAGGAAACGATGTTGACTTGCGATGGAGATTTCGTCTCGTTCTGACCCGTTCTGACCCGCTAGGTCAAGGAAATGTGTACTGCTAGGTTGTGTCTGACGGCTCGTTTTCCACAGAAGAACACGCTCTTATCGCCTCCCCCGGGCCTCTGGGGGGGGGCGAAATGATGAAAATATAGAGCCGTCAGACACGGCCTAGGAACGCTGCCGTTTGATGCAGAATATGTGGGTAGGTCAGTCCCTAGAAACCTGTTCAAAACGGATTTTATGACGCATTTGTTGGACAATGATGTATATTGGGGTTTGAGTAATAAACCAATCCTTTGGCTCTTACTGCTTAGAGGACTCATAAAGTATGATCCGCACTCAATCGTTTAAATCGTACGCGAAGGTGCTCATGGTCTAGCATTGCAGGGTACAACGACTTGAGGAAGTTGATGAAAACACCAATGAACACCAACACTACAACGCTTCTTCTCCAGCGTCTTCACGATCCAGAAGATCAAGGTGTCTGGGAAGAGTTCGATGCGCGGTATCGCCCTATCTTGATTGGCGTCGGCGTTCAACTCGGGCTCACCGCTGATGAAGCATCGGAATCTGCTCAAGAAACCCTTGTGCAGTTTCTTAAAGACTATCGCGAGAAAAAATATGTATCAAACAACGGACGGCTTCGTTCTTGGCTCATGGGAATCTGCCGGCACCGGATCATGGATGCGCACCGCCTCAGGGCGCGCGGGGCGGGCGGGCGAGGAGACTCTGTCATCTCAACGCTCCCCGATCAAAGAGCGATGACTGTCACATGGGAACGAGAGCAACAGCGTGCAATCTTCAAACGCGCATTTCATACACTTCGTGAGAGTGGGCGGTTCGCCGACCGAACCCTACAGGTTTTTGAGTTGGTTGTGATACAGGGTGTCCCGGCGGTTACAGTTGCAAGTTCGTCAGGAGTTGAGGTTGCCGAGGTGTACAGGATCAAGAATCGTGTAACCGCAAAGCTTCGGGAGATCGTCGATCAACTCACGAAGGCGTATCAGACCGAGACTTAATGTATTATGGCTCCAGTAGACTGTCCATCTGAAGAGGTACTTGAAGCAATCGCAAAGGGTGATTCTGTCGATGTCACACTTGAGACCCATGTCGCGTCTTGCCCAGCTTGTCAACTTGCGATAGATCAGATTCAAGAAAACAACAACTTTCTAGATCTATTCGCGGGCGAGATTTCGGATGGTGATACAAATCTGCATGTAGTTGTTGATGCTCCGTTGCCTGAGATTCTTCCAGGGGGATACCGGGTCGAGTATGAAATCCATCGTGGCGGACAAGGGGTCATTTACCGGGCGACCCAGATCCGAACAAAGCGTTCGGTTGCTGTCAAAATGCTTATCCTTGGATCGTCAGCAACTGAGCGACAACAAAGCCGCTTCGAACGAGAAGCGGAAATAATTGCCTCCCTGAGGCATCCGGGGATTGTGACCATTTATGATGCTGGACGACTCAAGGATGGCAGATTCGGCTTTGCAATGGAGTTTATCGATGGCCTGACGATTGATCAATGGGCCGAGCGTCATGTTGTTGAGAGCAAAGATGACATCCATGCTCGGCTCGAGTTGTTTGCTGAAATCTGTGATGCGGTCAGCTTCGCACATCAGCAGGGCGTCGTCCATCGTGATCTCAAGCCCGCGAACATCCTTATTGATAAGCTCGATAAGCCCCATATCCTCGACTTCGGAATCGCCAAAGCTCTTGAGCCCGTTGGGCTCGGGTCGATAGCATCCATGGGTGCAAACCGCATCAGTTTTTCAAAGGACTCATCCGTTCATCAAACACAACCCGGCGAGTTTGCTGGGACACTCGCCTATGCATCGCCGGAGCAGGTTTCCGGTGATCCACGGTCAATAGATATGCGGACAGATGTCTATTCCCTCGGCATCATTCTCTATCAACTCATGGCCGGGAAGTTTCCCTACGAAGTGGATGACTCATTACAGAGTGTTATTCATCGTATAAAACACGAAATCCCGGAATCCCCATCCGCACACGCCAAGTTCTTAGACAAAGACATTGATGAGATTGTGCTCAGGTCACTCCGAAAAGACAAAGAGCTTCGGTACGATTCGGTGAAAGACCTACAACGAGACATCGCATTGTATCTCGAAGGCAGACCGATTGACACGCGACGAGATAGCACATGGTATGTGGTTCATAAAACGGTCCGTCGTTACTGGTTGGTATCTTCACTCACTGCGGCTTCGGCAATCGTTATCGTTGTATTTGCAACAATGATGACGATTCTCTATTCGCAAAAATCGGCTGCTGAGGTTGATGTGAAGCTTGAACTCCGTGCACGAAGCATCTTGCTCGCTCATACAGTAGGGTTGCACGATAATGGATCACAGGCTTTGAGCTTGCTCTGGAGTGCTCAGCTTGAATCAAGTCCAGGAATGCCCCCTCCGGAGCCAATCCGCTTCGGTAGCGCCTTCGAACCACTGGATTCTTACTGGGAGTTATGGTCGTTTTATGCTCGAAATCCGTGTTTGAAGACAATCACTTATTCTGACAGTCAACCATCCCAATCAGCGGTGAGTATTGATGGCTCTCTGCTCGTGACTCTTGAATCAGGCACAATCCAGGTGCGGGCTCTTCCAGATTTAGAGCTGATCCGCGTAGTGGCAGCAGAACTCGGTCCGACGCTCAATACCGAGTTGAAGATTGATCATATGGTGTTTTCAAAGGATCAGAAATCGGTCTTCGCTCTGACAAATCACGGAAGAATCCAGTGGGGCATCGAGGATGGCTCCCTTATTGGGATTCAACCGATGTCGCTGATTGATTTACAACACCCCGATACGAATACATATGTCTATTCACCATCGCTGTCGGGTTCACGCGAGTTCCTGCTGAGCCCCGATGGCATTCTGGGTGGCGGATTCCCAAATGCTGCAAGGATTGTCCACCCAGAAGCTCCTCTTCATATTGTCACCTTGGATCCTGGAGAAGGTCAAAGAACCACTTTGCGGTTTAGTGATGACGGCAGTTTGCTCGCTACAGCCACCGTAAATCAGCTTAGTTATCACTCGGCTCGCTCAACGCTGAGTATCTGGAATATGCCAGAAGAAACATTACTCTCAAAGATTATTACAGATGGTCGTGTAAGCGGGCTTCTCTTTTCATCCGACAACGAAACACTGGTTTGGAGCGATGGAAAATCCAAGGTGAACGAGTGGGACTTTTCTTCAACAAACTCGATTATCCCAATGCTGACTTCGGGCAAGTTCTCATCGCCACAATGTTGGTTCGGAGAACAGCCATACCTTGCAACGAGCGCCGGGCATATTTTAAGTCTATGGGATCCCATCGATGGGCGGGCAGTTCAAAGTCTTGATGGGCATTTCGGTAATGTCATCCATGTTGCCGCTCCCGCGGATTCGTCATCGCTTGTCTCATTTGGCTTTGAAGTTGCGAAGTCTTGGGAACCCACATTCCGCCCTTGGGAAACCATTACAGATCCGCTTGTTGAAGACCTTCAATATCTGGCTATCAGTCCTGATGGGCACAGGCTAGCTTGGACGAAAAGCGATTCCGGAAAGTACAGTGTTATACTCACAGATATCCAATCCCGAGAAACACTGATTGAGTTGATTGGCGAGCAAGACTTCATGAACTCTGTGAGCTTTGGGCATGATGGCCGGCTTCTCGCAGCTGGGGGGATGGATGGCGTTGTCATTGTATGGGATTCGCATACAGGCAATATTCTCCACCGATTTACCGAACACAAAGCGAGCGTTCATTCTGTCGCCATGAGCCCGACAGAAAATATTCTCGCTTCAGGCGGGGACGATTCCCGAGTCATTCTTCGTGATCTTGACACTGGTAAAGTCACGATTCTTGAAGGGCACACTGTTCGAGTACCAAGTGTTGCATTCAGCCCCGATGGGCGACAGATCGCTTCGTGCTCGATGGGTGGCTCAGTCCGTCTATGGGATGTCCACACGGGCGATCTTCTAGAGGTCTATCAGTTCAAAGACCAGTTTCATGCCATTCGTTTCAGCCCCGATGGATTTACTCTTGCCGTGGGTGGTGAAAATAAACATGTTATACTCATCAATATCAAGACCGGGGAACGGAGTGAGTTGCAAAATGAGCCCGCCTCGATCTTTGCACTGGATTTCGGTCCAGATGGGCGTGTGCTCGTTTCTGGTGATAGGCATGGCAATCTAAGTTTGTGGGATGTTGAACAAGAGACACGGCTCACCCGCTTACCCAAGCATCATGATATGATTATGGGGATCGCGATAAGCCCCGACGGGCAATCCATGGCAACCTGTAGTGCTGCTTTCAATCCAGAAATTCGTTACTGGGATCTTACGGGGCTTGCACCACACATCGCGGGGAATCTAGAGTATCAAGCCGATCAACTCACCAAAGCAAATGGAAAAAAACCCGCGAACCTCGATGCCATGCGACGATGGGCGGACGAGATTCGCGGATCAGATTAATGTGATACCAATCGGTGCGGTAATGGTTATGCCCGTCGTCGACGAGTCATTGTCAGCCCTCCCAATGCCAGCAGGGCGACCGATCCTGGCGCTGGCACATTCTGGCCGAACCGGACTCCATCAAGAAAGTTTCCACCCGCGGGGTCGATACTTGCGGTCGAAAAAGTTCCAAACTGAAGAAGCAATGTGTTCCCTGTCGCAAACCCAAGCGATCGCTCATTGAAGTTCCAAGCGACATTCGTCGCGGAAAATAGCTCGCTCATGAGCCGGATGTCATCGTGGTGCCAAATCTCCCATCGAATCCTAGATCGTAGATCTCGACAAGTGCAACATCTGCGATGATGCTGCTGCTGCGTCCTCGATGCGCAAACTCAAACCCGATCATGCTCCCACTCGAAGGGGTAACCATTGTGCTGAGAGTGCCGGTCGTAGTCGCATTGATTTCAGCGAACTGATTGCCTTCAAATGCGTTCACTCCGGCCGCGCCATCTTGCCAGATCTCGATGGCATTTTCGGAATCAGTGGTGGACCAGCCTGGGACATCTGAAGCGTGGAACTGTGAAATTTGAGTTCCGAATGTATGAAGCGGCACCACACTCCCCCCCACAAGAGGGTTCTCAAACCCCCCGTTGACGAGGACTGGTGAGCCATACGCCGTCGATCCGATCATGGACATGCCTGAGCACGCCAATACGAGTGCGGTTGCGGTGAAAGACTGTGCGGTTTTCTGTGTGAAGTTTTTCATTTCTATTTTCCTTTTCTTTTTGAGTTCATCTTTGAGTGCAGAACAATCTACTCTCCATAATGAATGCGGCGCAGGCCTGTGAATCTCTCAGCAAATTGATAAAAATAATCAAATATCTTTCCGATATGTCAACTCTTAGTGTGCGCAAAAATGAAGGGTGCAAGCCGACACTCTCGTGCCGACCTGCACCCTCAATATTGAACATCTATTTGTTATGGACATCCCATCGCGAACAGCGCCAAGAACGCCGCGACATCATTGAAGTCAAAGATTGAGTCCCCAGTAAAATCCGCAGAGGCATCCATGTTCTCAAACGCCGTTAAGAACACAGGAATATCATAGAAGTCCAGCACACCATCGCAGTTTAAATCGGCGGGGCATGGCTGCGTATCGAACAGGTAGGCAGAACCGGAGGCGGTCCTTGCCCCTACGATGACGGTGGTGCCGGAGATGGAAACGGAGATGCCGAAGTTGTCACCTCCCGCGGCATCGGACGCGGCGAGCTTAGCGAGTTGCTCGCCCGTGGTGGTGTCAAAGAGATAGGCGGATCCGGAGTCTATGCCCTCGTCGTCGTTGCGAATTGCCCCAATGATGGCGGTGGTTCCGGAGATGGCCACGGAGACGCCGAACTGGTCGCCCGCCGCGGCATCGGACGCAGTGAGCTTGAAGAGTTGCTGACCAGTGGTCGTGTTGAAGAGGTACGCAGAGCCGGAGCCGTCGTGGAGGTGAGCCCCGACGATGGCGGTGGTGCCGGAGATGGCCACGGATTCGCCGAAGCTGTCACCCGCCATGGGGTTGTCCGCGGTCAGCGTGAAGGGCAGCTGCTGGCCCGTGGTCGTATCGAAGAGGTAGGCCAAGCCAGAGCCAAAGAAGCTCCCGCCGCGGTTGTCCCTGGCCCCAACGATGGCGGTGGTGCCGGAAATGGCCACGGATTCGCCGAACGCTGCCTGCGTAATGGAGTCGTCCGCGGTAAGAATGAAGAGTTGCTCGCCGGTCATCGTGTTGTAGATGTAGGCGGAGCCAGACTGCGGGCCCGCGCCGTCATTGCCGGGTGCCCCGATGATCGCGGTGGTGCCAGAGATGGCCACAGATTTTCCGAATCCGTCAGCCGAATCGGCGTCCGACGCGGTGAGCTTGAAGCGTTGCTGGCCGGTGGTTGTATTAAAGAGGTAGGCCAAGCCAGCATCACGGTCGTCGTTGTTGACATCTCCGGCCCCCCCAACGATGGCGGTGGTGCCTGAGATCGCTACGGAGATGCCGAGTCGGTCACCCGCTACGGCATCCTCCGCAGTGAGCGTGAAAGGCAGTTGCTGTCCGGTGGTCGTATCGAAAAGGTAGACAGAGCCGGAGGCAAACACGCCTCCTTCGTCATTGCTGGGTGCCCCGATGATGGCGGTGGTGCCGAAGATGGCTAAGTTTGGGCTCAAGATGGCGTCGTCCGCGGTGAGCTTGAGGTCCTCATTGATGGGCGAAGCAGCCGCATGGGCCGAACCTGAGAGGGCCAGAATGAGTGCGGTTGCTGCAAAATGCTGTATGTTTTTCTGTGTGATGTTTTTCATTTCTGTTTTCCTTTTCTCTTTGTGTTGATCTTTGAGTGCAAACAAGTTTGCTTTCCATAAGGAATGCGGCGCAGGACTGTCAATCTCTCAGTTCAATTTGTAAAATTTCTAAACTTTGCTGTTCGGCATAAAGGGGCCAAAGACAAGCCGTGGTGAATCATTCACATTTGCAAGTGAATCAATGTTTCTGAAATGGAACCTGCACATGAGTGACTTGCCTGACCCGATTGCTCACGCGATAGAAACGATAAATGAATAATCATGCATGCTTGTACTGATCTGGTATTCAAAACCCCGCCTGAGCAGACGGGGTTTCGAGTATTTTGAATCAAGCTTGTGTGTGGTTATCGTTTCCGGCGAGAAGCGACGAGGCCTCCGAGCCCGAGCACAGCCAAGGAGCCGGGAGCGGGGACCTTCTTGAGATGGATGGTCAGGGTTGAGCCGCTCAAGTAAAAAGCGTCGAAGGCACCAGGAGCATCATCAAAGCTCTCGAAAAACTCGATATTGAGAAGGTTGTCACCGTTGGTAGTGAAATCGAGATTTAATGCGACGAGGTCGACGAGGTCGACGAAGCCGGCATAGTTCGATATTCCTGGAAAATCATTGCCAATTCCAGGCGCGAAAGTGTAGCCGCCGGTTTGATCGGTGTTGAACAGACGGATGTTCGCCTCGGAGAGCCAAGAAGCTCCGATGGTCTCGATGGTGAGATCCCAACTGATCCCTGTGATCAGGAATTGGCTTGGGAATTGTTCGATGAGCATCGTATTAATCGGGCTGCCTTGGGCATCCCCTGAACCAACTCCGCTGATATCGATCGTCAGGGTTGTGGGCGAATCCGCGGGATCCTGAATGTTTAGGGATTCGATGTTGGTGTTGGGGACGGGCGATGCGGTTGAAATACCTGTGAAGACTGCGAGGGTTAAAACTTGGACTTTCATTTTAGAGCTCCTTTTTCTGTCTGATTATTTTATTAAGCAGAACAGCCTGCCTCACACTATGAATGCGGAGCAGCGGTACAAATCTCTTAGTTTGATAGCTAAAAACTTCAAATTCTCAACTACCCCAATAACAAGCTCATTCATTATCCGAGCATTCTCATAGAGATAGCCATTCTGGGAACTATGAGCTTTGACCCGCTAGGTCTAGGAAATGGCAAATGGTCTGATATTTGGTAGCAGGTTAGGCGAGTGGAATAAGCACTTGTGCTTGTCCGCATTCGTGCGATGCCTCCCGCCGGCCTGGCGATGTCGCAACCAAACTGGATCATATCCCGCATCAGCTTTTAATGGCATAGGCGGTGTTCTTTGTTTCTTGGTGTTACGGGCAGCCGGCGGTGAATGCGTTAAGGAATGCGGAAACATCAAAGAAGTTCCACCGCCCATCTTCATTGAGATCCGCAGTTGGGTCTTCATCATTGAACAACGACAAGAACGCCGACACATCGAAGAAGTTCAGTTGGCCGAACGGTTCAGCAAAGTCAGCAAGGCACGCTGGCGGATCAATGGTCAGATTCGCCGAGCCGAATTGTGTTGCAGACATCGAGAGTCGATACTCATGTTCGGCCAAAAGTTCGAACACCTGTGACCCTGCATTGTCGCTCACAGAGAGAAGTACAGTACCTGTGGTGAGGTCGGTAAATTCTAGGTCGCCATCAGCATAATTGTCGAATTCGTTTATGTTGTAGGAGAGCGTTGCGAAGGTGTTTGATATCACCGTGAAGTGCGAGTCCACGCTCACCTCTGCGGGAGGCCAATAATGGCTCAAGGCTTGGGTTTCAATACTTGTGGAATTGCCCGCAGCGATTGCGGATGTAAACAATGGCCATTGCAAAAAATAGGAGAAGAGTCCCCAGGGCCCGGGGCCGCTAAACTCCTCGCCCACGCCGCCGGCGCCAAAATCTATATGCGCACTCGCAGTGGTGTCGATGAAGACGAACTCCTGAGCGTGGGCCTCGTGCGTTGCAAGTCCGGCGGCGACCAAAGCTCCGCCGAAAAGACATTTCGTTGCAGTATTCATTGTGTTTCCCTCTTTGGAGCGTATGCCCCTTTGTTTATGTCCCTCACGAACTCCGGCAGAGTTCATGATGGAAGGGTATCAGAATTTGACGATTCTTGCTACACAACAACATAGGGCGTATTCAAATTTGTGGTGGCAGTTCGATTCTCTTCGTCTCCATTAACAAAAAACGCCGCTGGTACGCAACCAGTGGTGTTTTTTGATGGAGTGAGCTGAATGGAAATATTGGGGGTGATCCGCTCTGATCCGTGAGGTCAATGGAGTTGATTTTTTTCTGAACTTAGGAATTGGTACAAACATTGGGTGGGATCAGTTTACAGTCGGTATTCTAAGGATGTATTTGAGTGGTTAGCTCTCGTATACGAGCTTGAATCGTGAGAGAAAGCGTGCTCTCTGGGGCATTGAGATGCTCAATCGCAGTTATCAAGCATGCGAGTGCGTCCTCAGTTAACTCTTGTAAGATAAGCAAATCGGCGAGTCTCATTCGGACAGGGGCTTCGTAGACAACTGGGCTCAGATTGAGTTCTTCGATAATCGAGAGTGACTCGTTGTAGCACTGCCTTGCTTGAGCATATTGAGTTGAGTTGGTCAGGAAGAGTCCTTTGTCTGAGAGGCTCGTCGCAACTACTGGGTGGGATCGCCCGAACTGAGTGGTGAAACGCTCGAGTGCCTGATCCATCAGAACGATTGCCTCCTCATGATGACCGAGCTTGTTCTTTGCTCGAGCGATACTCGCTGTTGGAAATGCGATGGCGAAATAATCTTCGCCATAAATCTCAATGTGCATCTGGATAGATTCTTCAAGCAGCGGAATGGCCTCTTCAAATCTATCTTGCTCGGCAAGTAAGCGTCCGAGGTTAGAAGTAATGATTGCGACTTCTGGGTTGATGCGTTGGTCTACTTCAATTCGGAGTTGAAGAGCTTTACGATATCTTTGCTCGGCGAGCTGGTAGTTGCCCTGATTTTTTGCAAGCAGTGCCATCGCAGCAGAAACTTTAGAAACAAGTATGGGATCGCCCTGACTTTGGTATTTTTTCAAAGCAAGCAAATAGGAGGATTCAGCTTCGTCATACCGTTCGAGTCTACGCAGGAGCATTCCGTGGAGAAGATCGAGCCCTGGTTCTATCTCCATCGAGGAGAGCGCGGACAACTCGCGAGAGAGCTCAATGGCTTTGAGTGCGCCGGCCCAATCGCCTCGGACCATTTTAATCTCACCGAGTAGCGTGTTCGGGGCGATCAACTCTTCTGGGGTGTCGTCCTGCTTGATTCGGGTAATCAGATCGTTGAGGAGCTCGATTGCTTCCTCCATTTGTCCTGTTTGTCGCTTTGAATCTGCAAGTAAACGATCGACGAGGTTTCGACTCGAAGCATGCTCTGGGGGAAGTGTGTGGTATACCTGAGATGATTTTTCAAAGACTTCCGCTGCGCGCTCGTATTCAAAGATCACAAAGTAGGCACGCCCGATGATGCTGAGCATTTCCGCTCGGACGCTTGGATAAGGAATGTCATCCACTGAAGAAACCGAGATGTCGAGCATGTCGAGCAAAAGCTCTGTGTCTCTTCCCTGGGTTTCGCTTGGGTCTAATCCGAGCAAGAGGTTTTCAAGAAACTCAGTAGACCCCTGAGCTTCTGCCAATGCGACCATGGTTTGTTTTCTTGCCGTTGATTCGCGACGAAAGGCAATGCTCGTGCCGACCAATCCAAGCGAAAGGGATAGAAAAACAGCTGCGAGACCGATGACGAGTGCCTTGTTCCTGCTCGTAAACTTACGGAGTTTATAGAGCGTGGTTGGCGGGCGAGCAACAATGGGTTCGTTGCGGATAAATCTTCTGATATCGTCGCCTAATGAACCGGCAGTTTGATATCGTCTTGTGATATCTCGTTCGAGTGCTTTGGCAAGGATTGTTTCGATATCACCCTTGTACCTGGTGTCAATAGATCCGATCCTCGTTGGTTCATTCTCTCGAATAGCGAGGATGGCGTCGGGGATGGGTAGATTCTCGATCTTGTGAGGTCGGCGACCAGTCAACAGTTCGTAGATGACTACGCCTAACGAATAGATGTCGCTCCGGATATCGATATTGCTTGGAATACCCGATGCTTGCTCAGGGCTCATGTAGGCGGCGGTGCCAAGGATCTGCCCGGCCTCGGTTTGCAGGGTGAGTGCCTGTACATCAGAGTCCGTAATTCTCGCAACACCAAAGTCGAGTATCTTGGGTTGGCCTGTGGAGTCGACGAGTATGTTCGAAGGCTTGAGATCGCGGTGTATCACGCCTTGGAGGTGTGCGTGCTCCACCGCATCACACAGCATGCATGCAATTTTGAGGCGGCTCTGCGTATCAAGCTTTGCAGCGTCTGCATATTTGAGTAAGGATTCACCTTCGATGAGTTCGAGAGCGATATATGGGCGGGACTGGTTTTCTGATTTACAAAAACCAGTCGCATAGATCTGGGCGATTCCAGGGTGTTTGAGCCGGGCGAGTACATCTGCTTCACGCTTGAATCGACTCAGCAAGTTGGTGTTCTGCGATCCATATCGGATGACCTTGATTGAAACCCGTCTGCGCGGATTTGCTTGAAGTGCTTCGTAGACGGTGCCCATGCCGCCTTCGCCCAATACCCTGAGAAGCGTGTAGCCTTCAATAATTGGGAATGCCACATCGATATCAAACGAGTCGCTTATGGATTCCCCGAGTGTATGCGATTTGTTGAGTGCATTGAGTAGCCGAAGGACTTCTGCCTTTGTAGATTGGTCGCCGGCGCAGAGGGTGTCAATTTTTTCGAGTTGCTCAATGGGATCGAGATCGCACACTTGATGAAAGACCTCACGCACTTTGGTGTATGCGTTGTCCGTCATTCTTTGCCTTGTCTGAGTTCTGCCCAGAGCCAGGCTTTGGACATCTGCCAATCAAGGTAAACAGTACGGTCGGATACATTGAGTATCTGAGCAACTTGTTCCACCGTAAGCCCGCCAAAGAATCGGAGTTCAACGATCTCAGCCTGGCGGGGCTCGAGCTCTTTGAGCCGATCGAGTGCATCGTTGAGTTCAAGAATATCCCATTGATCATTTCCTGAATCAACATTGGTCAGTGTGAGGCGGACACCCGCCTCGCCGCCGCGTTTGAGCGTTTGCTTTTTTCGCGCATGATCAACGAGCACATGGCGCATCGCCTGCGATGCAATCGCAAGCATGTGTTCGTGGCTTTCTGGCGATTCAATGCTGCTCTTCGAAATCTTCATAAAGGCTTCGTTGACCAAGGCCGTAGGTTGTAGTGTATGTGAAGAAGGCTGAGACTGAAAATGAGCCCGCGCCAGCACAATGAGGTCTTCATACGCCTGTTCAAACGCCGAGTTGACAGAAAAAATTGGTGGTTGATCCTCTTCGATGTCACCACTATAACCCAATAAAGGGTATTAAAACAAGATTATTCAAATAAATCAACATTTTATACTCTGCCCATTTCAGGATTGGATGGTGGATTTCGTAATTACTACTGAGGGGACAATGTCATCTGCAGTGATGATTTGTCTCTCCTCTAAGGCGTTGTTGAGGGCACTGATCAACGCCTTATTTTGAATATATGGCCGAATTCTTGAGCGAGCCTTACGAGGATTGTCAAATATGAAAATTGATATACGGATTGAAGCCATCATCGTAAAAGGGGCCTTATAAATTAATTCTTACGGCGTCACTCGTATCGAGTGTCTTGATGTCTGCTGCGCATGTTCAACTTGTGGTCTATAGGTATGCACATCCTTGAGGGCTCATCCTTCCATGAGTTCAAGTTCTGTGATCGCCATTCTGATGGCTACGCCTTTTCAAAGTTCAATAAAAAGAGAATACCCATTTCAAGGTTGTAGCTCCGTTCTCGTGAATGTATATGCGAGCCGTATTACGAAACATCTGACGATTGATTGGTCTTCCCTTGGCTTCTCGTCTTCTTTGCTTTCGATCGAAAGCTGTTGACTGCTTCTGTGATTTCGTCAGATCTTTCTGGATCAGCTCGTGCTTCATAGAGAAGGTCGACAACAAATCGATGAAAGCCTCCCAGAATTGATGGACTGGATAATGTTTTGGCTATGCGTTCAAAGGATGGTAGTGATTCTTCAGTGCAACGACGAATGACATACGACCGGCTCTGGCCATTAGCCTTTGCGAGTTGGTCAATTCTCTCTAGCAGAGATGGAGGGAGAGTGATGGTCACTCTCTCTGATACGCCGGCGTCTTCGGTTCGTGGTCTACCTGGTGAGTTGTTTTCTTTAGGAATCATAGTATGATGAAACAAGGACTTGTAGCAAATTTATCTAAAAATGCCGTTGTAATCAACCAGTAGCGTTTTTGAATGATTGAGGGTGTTGCCGAGTTGGGTTTGACCCGCATTGACCCGCATTGACCCGCTCTGACCCGTTTGTTGACCCGCAAACTGAAGGGATTAAAATTGAGGGAAAATTTGGGGCAGGTGGCGCGAGTAAGGATCGTTCGAGAGCCGTGAGCATTACCAGTTCTTCTGGTGTACACTGGCCCTTTCCGATCCAGAGTGCCCGAGGAGTTCTTCATGTCCAACATCGTCGCCAACGAACGGCTTCATTCCATGGACGCACTGCGGGCAGTCGCGATGCTGCTCGGCGTTGTGCTCCACGGCGGCATGGCCTACATGGAGAATGTTTGGTCCGTGTGGGTAGCCGATGATCCTGCTTCAAGCCCCGCCTTTGACGCGATGTTCTGGATCGTCCACCTCTTCCGGATGCAGGCCTTCTTCCTCATCGCCGGCTTCTTTGCATGCATGCTCGTCGCCCGCTACGGCGCCGGCAAGTTCGCCGCGAACCGACTCAAACGCGTCGGCTTGCCGTTGGTCATCGGTCTCTTCACCGTTATCCCGTTGTGCAATGCGGTGTGGACATGGGGATTCAATCTTCGCTTGCCGCCCGAGGACCAGGTACCCCTCGCCGGGGCGATCGCCGGTTGGTTCGGGAGGGCCTTCCTCAGCCAGTGGCATCTCTGGTTCCTGATCCACCTGCTTGTCATGTATGCGGTTGCACTCTTGTGGCTCAAGCTCTCGGGTGCCGCCCGGCCAATCGCCCGCGTGGGTGAGATCATCACCAACGCGTGGATCTGGTGCGTCCGACACGCGCTTGCCGCGCCGGTCCTTGCCATCGCTGCCTTCCCGCTGCTCTTTCTCCAAGACGGCGCAGGCGTCGACACCCAAAGCGGCTCGATCCCAGACCTCACCATCGTCGGCTACTACATGGTTTTCTTCGCCGGCGGGTGGATGCTCTACAGAAGGCGCGAGCACCTCAACGCGATCGCGAGGCTCTGGATTCCTTACCTCATCGCCGGGCTTGCGCTCTCTGGCGTCTTTATGATGATGAAGGGCAAGGTAGGCATCAACGAAGGCGATGTGACCCCGTTGCTGCGAGCCGTCTCAGCGCTCGCGACCGCCATGATCGTGATCGGTTTCACGGGATTCTTCATGCACCTCTTCAAGCACCCTAGCCCGGCAATGCGATATGTGTCCGACTCCGCCTACTGGGTCTACCTCATCCACCTGCCGCTTGTCGTCTGGCTCAACCTGATCGTTCAACCGATCAACGCTGGCGCGTTCACGAAGTTCGGGATCGTCATGCTCGCGGCCACCGCCATCATGTACAGCTCGTACCATGTCTTCGTTCGATACACTTGGATAGGCAGCATACTCAACGGGCCGCGGCTCAAAGCCGAGCGCACAGCACGCAGGCAAGAACGCAGAGCCGCCTCGGCGATGGGTTGATAGACGCCCCTAGGCCGTGTCTGAGGGCTCATTTTTTCCCATAAATCGCCTCCCCCGGGCTTCCGGGGG
>JAESSR010000137.1 GCA_016764015.1 Phycisphaerales bacterium | reverse complement strand
GGATACAGAGCCTTTGACCAACCGGGTGCTGGCGCGATGCGTCTCGGCGGCCGGGTGGGAAGTTGACCAGGCGTACTCGATTGCCCATTTCAAGGGCAGAAACCTCGATGACATCTTGATTGATGTCGAAGCCAAGCTCGGCAAGAAGCTGCCGGGGTTGATGGATGAGTACCGCAAGCAGATGTATATTGAGATTCATGAGTTCGGGGTGCCTGCACTTGGTGGGATCCCTGAGCTGCTCGATGCGCTTGATTCGATGGGCGATCAGGCCCCCCACCGGTGTATCGGGACGAATGCACCACTCGAAAAAGCGAGGCTCACGCTTGGTGGATCGGGATTATTCGATCGGTTCGGGCATCGTGACGGGACGGATCGCCAGACGATGTTTAGTGCCTATGAGGTTGGGAAGTGGAAGCCTGATCCGGGGTTATTTCTGCATGCGGCAGCGGTGATGGGGCACGAGCCGAGCGATTGCATCGTGGTTGAGGACTCGCCCGCCGGGGTAATTGCGGCGGTTGCCGCGGGGATGCGGGTGATTGGATTGGCGGATTTGACCCCTGTGGATGACCTCGCCAAGGCTGGGGCGACGCAGATTGTTGAATCGCATCATGAGCTGGTGGCCGAGTTCAACTTGAGCCAATAAGTCTGCTTGCCGCAAATCATGCCTCACACTCGATTTATACCGAGTTTGTTGTCCGATTGTTGGGCAATAATTTTGCTTTTGACGGTTCGTGTCTATGATCCTCGACTATGCCCATGCCCCGAATCGCCATCGTCGGCCGACCAAATGTCGGCAAGAGCTCTTTGCTCAATCTCATCGCCCAAGAACGGATCGCGATCGTTGATCCAACGCCGGGGGTGACGCGCGATCGGCTCTCGACCGTCGTAGACCTCACGCACCCGGATTTGAAGGGGCCGATCAAGCAGATCGAGCTGACCGACACCGGCGGGTACGGCGTGTATGTCGCTGACGGCAAACGCTACAACGAGATCGGTGAAGACCTCTCGACACTCACCAAAGATATTGAACGCCAGATCGCTGAAGCGGTGTCGAGCGCGGACATTATTTTGTTTGCGGTCGATTGCCAAGCTGGGATCACTTCGCAGGATCAGATGATCTGCCAGATGCTCCGCGAACAGAAGCTCGGTCGGCGTGATAAGAAGGGTACGAAGAACTCGGAACTCACCCGCGTGTATGTCGTCGCGACCAAGTGTGACGATTCGAGCTGGGAGCCTCACGCGTATGAACTGTCGGCGTTTGGATTTGGTGTGCCATTCATTTGTAGCGCGACGAGCAAGTACTTCCGAAGGAACCTGCTCGATCGTTTGTACGAGATTACTCCAAACGAAACTTTCGAGCCTGAGCCTGAAGTCGATATGAAGATCGCGATTGTCGGCAAGCGCAATGCGGGCAAGTCGACCTTTGTGAATCGTCTCGCTGGTGAGCCTCGGATGATTGTTTCGGAGATTGCAGGCACCACGCGCGACGCGGTGGATGTGAAGCTTGAGTTTAACGGCAAGTCATTGCTCGCGATTGATACCGCGGGTTTACGCCGAAAGAAATCGTTCCAGGACAATATCGAGTGGTACGCCCTCGATCGTGCAGAACGCGCGATCAAACGAGCCGATGTCATTATGTTCCTGGTTGATGCAACCACCGAAATTTCACAGGTTGATGAACAACTCGGCAAGATGATCGTCGATTCGTTCAAGCCTGTGGTGATCGTGGTGAACAAATGGGATGTTGCCAAGGACGCTGCGGACGAGAAGGGACGCAAAGTCACGCCTGCTCGGTATGAAGAGTATTTCCGCAAAGAGCTCGGCGGGTTGCGTTTCGCACCGATCTCGTTTATGAGTGCTGAAGACGGGCTCAATGTCAAGGAAACCATCGCGTTGGCCTTCGAGCTTCATGAGCAGAACAACACACGCGTAGGCACCGGACAGCTCAACCGAGTGATCAAGGGCATCCTTGAAAAACGCGGGCCGAGCAACAGGCTTGGCACTGAGGCCAAAGTGTACTTTGCATCGCAGGTCAAAACAGCGCCGCCAACGATTGTGCTGGTAGTGAATGATCCTGATTTGTTTACCAATAACTATGAACGATTCTTGATGAACCGTTTCCGCGAAGTCATGCCGTTTGATGAAGTACCGATCAAGCTGATTATGCGATCTCGCAAGCGCGTCGAACGCCGACTCCGAGGCACCAGCGGCAAGGGCAACCTGCATGTGCCCAACCAAGAGACCGGCAAGTTTGACACCGAACTTGAGATCGAGAATATCGATCGTGACGCATTGCTGGTCGATCTACCTGATGATGCGACATTGTACTTCGACGATTAAGACTGCAATACAAGCATATAACACCCTAGCGATTCCCGGGGTGTTTTTTATTGCTCAAGATCACAGGCTCAAGCTGCAAAGCCGAAGTTATCATCGTCAGCCGAGAAATAATCATCGTCATCTGAATCATCATCCATCGGCCCGTCATAAAACCCGGTATCCAATGTGCCCCACTGATCCTTGGGCAAATGGCGATGGTGCACACGGATGACCCGCCCGAGTTGCTCACCAAAGAGCTTGGCGATGATACTCAATACCCGTACATCCTCATCGCTAAACGGCATTGTTTCATCACGAAAGAGACCGAGCACCGCAAGACACTCATCGTCCTGCTGGCACGACACAATCATCACCGCTGAATCTTCAAGCCAGTGCGAACTGCTTCCCATCGCCTCAGCCATCTCAACATGACCTGAAATCGAAACAACTTCCGTCGTATCTTCAAACTCTGGCGCCAAAATATCAGCAAGCTGATCGAGCATCACCTCGGCGGCATCGCGCGGGATGTCATAGTTCACATACGCCCCGAGCGAATAATCACCTGAGTTTGTAGGCAAGAACACAACCGCGTTTGTCGATCCAATCTTGCTCAGTGTAAACTCAAGCATGGTCCGTAAGAGCGATTCAATCTCAAGCTCCTGGCGAAGCAATGCGTTGAACTCAGTCGCGAGCTTCACATCACCAAACTGCTCAGAAAGATCCTGATATGCTGTCACCAGATCGCTACATAGTTCACCAACCTGCCCGGAAACATCTTGGCGAGCGGTATTGAGCTTGTGACACAGCTTCTTAAGACGATCCACACGCGCATCACGCTGGCGGACACGCTGAGCCCGCTTGACCGATTCAAGCAACCGGCGTGTAGTCTGTGCATTCCGATTCTGGATGGATATGAGATCACACGCCCCCGCACGCATCGCGCGGATCGCATCGTCTGTGTTTTCGATTTGACCAATGATCACGCCTACGAGTGCTGGGTGACTCGCGGTGAGCTCATCAAGCAGGTCGATCCCATCGGTGCCGTCAAGGGCTCGTTCGATGATGACCAGATCACAGTTGGATGTTGAAATATGTTCTATCGCAGCTTCGCTATTCTCAACGAACTCAAGTGATTCACTGTGCCCGTGGAGCATGCTCGAAAGCCGACGCCGAACCGACGCCCGTGCTGTCACAGCCACTATGCGAACCCCCATCTCAGCAGTCGGTCCGTGATCACCCACAGACCCCAACACACTCCCGCCCGCCGTCCCAGCCATATTCGTTGGCTTTGTCTTGTTGTGTCGTTCCATGATCCGTGCTGCTCTCTGCTCGTGCCTTGATAACCCTGAAAGAACTCTTACGCCGCATCCGCTTCAAGCGTTGCATTCTTTTCGAGGAGATGCTTCTCCAAGAGGATCACGACCTCGCCGCCAGAGGTTTTTCCTGAGTGATTACCCAAGAAAATCTCCCCTTTATGTAGCTCGATTATCCCGCGTGCACGGGCAAGCCCCAGTCCTGATCGTCGACCGGCCTCAAGCTCCGAAAAGAACGGATCAAACCCGTGTTTGATCGATCGGCTCGTGAATCCAGACCCACAATCAGTGATCCGTACCTTGAGTCGGTCGTTTGAGCCCGTCGATCCAACACAAACCATCACGATTGTACTTGGATTTGCTTGAACCGCATTTATTATGGGTTCAGCGATCGCAGCCGCCATCAAATCGATGTCCATTGCCATTGGCTCAACTCGACCATCAACACTGAACTGAATCCTCGCCTTGACCCCTTCATACTGACACCGATCTCTTGCTATTTCAATAGCTTGGCGCACCATCAGGATCGGATCGGTCACCGCCAAACTCGGGGTTGGCGGATCGGCAATGATATGCAAACTCGTGATCAAATCCGTCAGCTGATTGGCAGCGGCAGCAATTGCGCCCGCAGATTCTCTTTCTCGCTTTGTGCCCACCCGCTCAAAGAGCTGCTGGCTCCGCCCGCTGATCACCGCCAGCGGGTTATTCATCTCATGAGCCGCACCCGATGCCATCTTCCCGAGCTGCACCATCGATTCCTTCGTCGTCAGCTCATGACGCAACGCTGTCATCACATGATTCGCTGCCGCGAGCTCTTCGCCCACTCGCCGCCCCTTCTCAGTAGCAATCGCTTCAGCAAGCCCGCGTTGCCAAAGATCACGCACAACCTCAAAGCCGGGCGTAGCGACCACCCGCTCAACCCCGCTACCACTCTTCGGCATAATGATCAAATACGAAGGCCCATCAGACGAAGCTCCACCCCCACCAGAACGCGATCCAATCAACATCGGTGCTCCAATCTCCTTGACCGAACGAAACAACTCCCGAAGCCAATCAAGCGCCCCGAGCTCCATCGATTGGGCAGCATTCGAGTCTGCAAGCATCCCCGGACGAACATCTTCATGCTCACTCTCAGGCGACTCAACAACCTTGGCAACTTCAATAACCTTTCCGTGATCAATCATCATCGTCTGCCAGCATTCACCCGATGCTCGTTGGAAAATCACCGCTGCACGCGCCGAACCAACAAGCACACTCGCAGACTGAACCATCGCGCATAAGACATGCTCCCAAGAGCTCCCCACCTCTGAATAATCATCAAAGGCTCGAATCGATTCAATCAAGCGATGAGACGATTTTCCAGAAGCCACCTTCTTCCTCAGCTCCATATTGAGTTCCGCGAGCCTGCGATTCGCCGCAGTAAGTGATTCAACCAGCAAATCCTCCTGGGCATGCTCACCAAGCCCGAGCACCTTGCCCCGGCTCGACACACCCTCGATCACCGTTGGCGCATTATTCTTAAAGAAATCAGGATTGATCTTGAGCTGGGCAGCCTCGTCATACAAATCCAAAGGCTCGCCATAATCTCCCGCCCAACCCAAATGCATATCACGCGCCCAACACTCTGCCAGAGTCACTATCGACACCAACGCACGATTCGAGCCCTCAGGCAACGAACCGATCGGCTGTGAATGCAACCAGATCGCATCCCGGATCGCATCGGGCAGCTTCCAGTGCTCTGCCAATCGTTTGCCCGCGGTATGATGGTCGAGCCCGATCATTGTCCGCTCAACCAAACACAAAGCACACCGTCTCGATTGAGAAACACTCAGCACGCGCCCATACGCCTTAGGCAATATCAAATCCAACGACAACTTGCCAAGATCATGGAGCAACCCCGCAAGGAACGCATGCTCCGGCAATACCCCGACCCCCGGATACGCTCGCGCAATCTCCTGGGCACCGCACGCAACCGCAAGCGAATGGACCCAGAACCCCGGCCGATCAAACAACGCGCCCTCATCATCGGTTCCCTGTGATTCGAGCTGCTGATACACATGCACACTCAGCGCCGCGACCTGCACCGCGTCAAGCCCGAGCATAATCACCGCCCGACGAACAGTCGTAATTTTATCGCCCAACCCCTTGTCGGCAGTTCGGCACATCGACAATATCGTCGCGCTCATCGCCGGGTCCAACTCAATCAACCCGATCACCTCATCGAGATCAATGTCCTCCGCGCTCCCGATCGACATCAGCCGAGTCGCAACCGCAGGCAGCGTCGGCAACCGATCAATGCTCGATAATATCAGCTCGATCTTGTTCTCATCGACCGATGGCTCAATCCCACCAGTGTCCCCAACCTGTATCGTTTGATCTTGATTCATAACACATCGCTCTCAGTCAAACATTCACACACGAAATCCTTTACACCGCAGGCAAACTCAGCAACTTCTCAACCCGCGAGATCATCTCACGCAGATCAAAGGGCTTCTTGAGAAAATCATCCGCGCCCGACGCACGAAGCATCTCAACCTCCTCAGGATCAACAACCCCCGACACACACAAAATGCGCGTTCCAGACATCGTCTCCGAAGACCGCACCCGCTTACAAACAACATTGCCATTGATATCCGGGAGCATGTAATCAAGCACAATCAAATGAGGCTTAAACCGCTCAGTCTCTATCCCAGCGTCGTATCCCGTCGATGCCTGGCACACCTCAAAGCGACCGTCCTCCTCAAACAACTCCGTGATCAACGCCAAAATCTCAGGCTCATCATCCACAACAAGAATCCGTTTGAGATGAGAACCAATCACCGCCAAAGGGATCTCATTCTCACGCATAAAGCGGATCAACTCATCACGAGGAATCCGCCGAAACCGTGACCCAGGCACGCGAAAACCGTTGAGCCGGCCAGAATCAAAGCAACGAATAATCGTCTGCTGACTCACCTTGCAAACCTTGGCGGCTTCCCCGGTCGTAAATACCTTTTTTTCTGACCAATCTTGCTGTTGTGCAACCATTGCCTGCGACCTTCCATGATCTACTCGGCGATCCGTGCCCAAGGGGACACCGCGTTATCGCCCGCATGATCGGATATCGTCGCGCAGCTTACCCAACTTCACAGAGATCGCCCGGTTGGGCTCGTAAGCAATACACCTGTAAACATGTTGTCGACTATTTACAACCCGGAAAAGCTTCACGGATCGTTATCAGGACGCTCGAATCGGCTCAGTCCCTTATTTCGCCTTGCGTTCACGCCATTGCGTCACCGCATCGGGCTCACGAGCATAGATCGGCCCGAACTCAATGGGCTCGATCGGGTCGATCCCCTCACTCGCCCGAAGGCAATCCCTCGCATCGAGACCAATCGGACACACCTCAATACCAAGTTCTCGGGCGCGTTCAACAAACGACGCTGGCAAATGCAAATCTCCAAAGAGACACCTCACCCCCAACGATTCAATCCGCTCAGCATCCATTACACCAACCGACTCGACATCGCCATTTGCTTTGACTATCGAACAATGGGCCATCTGGTTCTTCGACGCTAATGCAATCAACGCCGGCCGGTGTTCCTTCTCAATCCCCGCCGCCGCCACTAGCGCCGTCGGCACACCAACCAAAGAACATCCAAGCGTGTGCGCCAACACCTTGCCCGTCGTCGCTGCGATCCGCAACGCGGTATACCCCCCAGGCCCAATCGAAACAAGCACACGAGCAATATCACCCGGCTCAACATCATGCTTAGCACACAACGATTCAACCAACACCATCACCGCATCGGAGCTTCGTATACCGTCTGGAATCGCCATCGACCCAATCAGCTCGCTCCCATGCTCTACGCCAGCAAACAACGCGACAGCGTGCGCATCAGCCGACGCGCTCGGGTTTGAGAGCTCAATAGCAAGAAGAACATTGCCTTTGACTATAACAGTTTTCTGGTCTGCTTCACTCATGATTCATCCGGCCTCCTCCTCCGTCCTTGGCCTGCGATCGCTGGCGCTTGGCTTCGAGCCGACGACGAACCGACCCCCTTGTCGGCTTGGTCGCCTTCCGTGCTTTGGGTTCGATCATCGATCGCATCACGATCTCACGGAGCTTATCCATGCACGCACGCCGATTCCGAGACTGGCTCCGCGTGTCATCAGCGCTGAGCACCAACTCATTATTCGAGTTGATCGCCCCGCGCGCAAGCCGAGCCAGCCGAGCACGCGCACGATCATTCAGCGGGATCAGGTCAACTTCAATCCGAAGCTGCGCTTTGGTCGATCGTTTATTGACATTCTGTCCGCCAGGACCAGAGGACCTGACAAAGCTCATCTTGATCGCATCATGACCGACAATGACACCAGGCGCAAGTACAACCCCTGACTTTGCAACAGGCCGATGTGGTTGCCCCTCGCCGCTCTGATCTGGTTTCTGGTCTGGTTTCTGATCCATAATGTGTGCTCATAGCAGAGTCATGATGCAATTGCAAGTGCTTTACCCACTCGATCTTGCGCAAAAAAGAGTTTGCAAAAGACATGGTTGTTCCCATTGACTAAGTACCATTTGTCTGCGATACTCTTCCTCACGGAAGCAACCATTCCATGCACATGCCTTTCCAGGTCGTTCAGGAGCATATGCACGCGAATGTTCGCTCTCCGTGCCAATCTAGATGCCTTTAAAAGGCGTGTGGGACAATCAGAATCATTTTAATCGCTCAGAAGGGGAATCTCACCTCTTCGAGCAGACAAGAGGAAAGAGAATCATGAAAACGATCACAAAGAAAATCCTGATCGACCGTATCGCAGAATCCACAGATATGAAGCGTGTGGCTGTCAAACAGGTTGTTCAGGAGTTTCTTGACCAAGTGATCGTTGAGCTCGGCGAAGGAAACCGCCTCGAGTTCCGTGACTTTGGCGTCTTTGAAGTCAAACACCGCGCCCCCCGCATTGCCCAGAACCCAAAAACACTCGAAAGAGTCCCGGTTCCAGCCAAAAGAACAGTCAAGTTCAAGGTTGGCCGACGCATGCGTGAAGCAATGGACATGAAATCGGCGGACACCTCGACCGGGGATGCAATCACCCAAACCCACCAAGCTGAAGCCTCAAAGATCACCACCGCGGCTTCACAAGCTGAGAGCAAGTTCCGCGTGGAAATCGGCTCAGGAGTCGCAGGCACGATCAGAGCTGAGAACCCGACACAATCGACTCGTGAACACGAAATCGCGAACACCCACTGATCACAACTGAACCAATAACTATTCAAACAGCCTCATCAACGCACGCTGACAATGCTCAGCGTGCGTTTCTTTATGTTCGTCTGAACTCACGGAACTGAAATAAATCGAGATGGTTTCTCTCATTCATCAAAAACTGACGCGTTGGTCAAGAAAACGGTCAACAGGCTCCGGTATGGCGTCGATATTTTGCGAAGAAGATTAAGGAAAACTCGCCATGCAAACGATTCTACTGCTCGACAGTTGCACTCTCACCCGCGAATGCCTCACCACCATCCTCCGCGCCAAAGGCTACCGCGTGCAAAGCACCGCGATGATCGCCCAAGCAAAGACGATGATCGCCAAGCGTCCCCCAGATTTGATTATCACCGAGGTTCGTCTTCCTGATGACAATGTGCTCAACCTGATGCGATCGCTCAAGGCAGATCCAAACTCTTCAAAGATCAAGGTCTGCCTGCTCACGCAAGCCGCTGCCAAAAAACCGATCATGGAAGCCATCGGGCTCGGCGCATGCAAGGTCATGCTCAAGTCCAAGTTCACCGTCGCCGGCTTCATCGAACAAGTTGCAGCCATCTGCGATGCTGCCCCCGCACAGGCAACACCTGATGCTGATACAACTCCAGCAGTTGAGCTGCGATATCCATTGCCAATGCCAGACCAAGACCCCGCATTGGCGCTCAAAGAGATCAAGCCAATCATCGCACGGACCGCACTCAAAGACCGGCTCGACGAAATGGAAGAACTCCGAACCATCCCCAACTCAATCACAAAGATCCTTGAAGCAGTTGATTCGCCCGAATCAAAGATCGAAGATGTTGCGGATTTACTAAAAATGGATCAAACAATCGCGATGAAAATCATGCGAGTTGCCAACTCAATCGAGTACGCCAGAGGCGAGCAAGTCACAACACTTAAAGACGCCGTGATACGAATCGGGCTCCAAGAACTCCGCGAACTCATCGCAGGAATCGAAATCATTGATCAAAATCTCTGCGGACTCGACCAGAAACTCTTCTGGGATCACGCCCTGAGCGTCGCAGTTTGTAGCGCCAAGATCGCCGGGCTCAGTGAAGACATCGACCCAGAACTGGCATTTACCGCAGCGGTGCTCCATGACATTGGACGAGTAATCCTCCAACAAGCACTGCCCACAGAATATCAACAAGTCCTCGACACTTCTTTCAAACTCGGCGTATCGCTAGAGCTTGTAGAAAAACGCTTACTCCTCTCTGATCACACTTCGATCGCCCAAACCATGCTCCACTCGTGGAATCTGCCAAAGGACTTGGTCGATGCGATCGCCAATCACCATTGCCCTGCGAATAACCTCTCGAAGATGTGCCCCAAGAACACCAAAATCGCTGCGATTATTGAGCTTAGCAATCGCATCATTCACGCGATGGGGGTTGGGAGCTCAGGAAACAAGGTCCTCTCATCAACCGAAGAACTCTTTGAACTCATCGAGATTGAGGGCATGACCGTTGAGTCCATCATCGATGGGCTTGAAGATCAGATCAATACAATGCGTGCCCATGTGTACCCTTCCGAGGATGTGGGCAAGCCATCACTTGCACTCTCGCGAGCCGATACACCGGTGTTTGATCGTGTGTTCAATCCAATCTTCATCTCGATGGATGCCGATTTCGATGCCATCGGGCACTGGGTCATGTCCAACGCCGATGATTCGAGCGATGAAACAACACCACCCAACATCGCAATCATCCATGCACGCCAACCGAAGGACAAGCAAGAACTCTCTGACAAACTCGAAGCCGCACTGTTGAAGTTCTCATTTGATTCGAGCTCCCAGACTATCCCGCTGCTGATCCTCTCGCCGAGCGGAAAAACAGCACTCCCCGATGAAGTCCTCATGCGCCACCCATCAAAAATACTCATGTCACCGTTCTCCACACTCCACTTCGAACAATCAGTCAACCACCTGCTCAACGGCTTAGTCCGCGCAGAAGAACCCCGACGGGCTGCATAAAAAAACGGGCCTAAGACCCGTGGCACAGGCGTCCCGCCTGTGATCTTTTCTTCTCAATATTCAACTGATACCGCGCCCTATCGCCCGCGACGCTTGGCCTTGCCGCCCATCATCTTGCCGGGCATCTTGGTTGGCACGATCCCACCGGGGAACTTGGCGGCCATTTCCTTGTCAGAAATTGCTTCAACCACAGGCACCGCTGCAGCCTCAAACCGGTTGCTCTTCGCTTTGGTCGGCACGCCCTTGACCTCATAGGTCGGACGCCCGCCGGTGGGCTCGTCCTTCCAATCGTCAGGACGCGGCCTCGCATCGAACTCCGGATAGTCAAGCTTAGGAATCTGTGAGTTCACCAATATCTCAATCTCAGTGAGCAACGAGCCCTGGCTCGGCATCACCAACGACCACGCATGCCCATCATTGCCCGCACGAGCTGTCCGCCCGATGCGGTGGACATACAAATCCGGATCATCCGGCAGATCGAAGTTCACCACATGGGTAATCCCCTCGACATCGATCCCGCGTGAAGCCAAATCAGACGCAACAAGCACCGCCAG
>JAESSR010000136.1 GCA_016764015.1 Phycisphaerales bacterium | reverse complement strand
ATCTCGTTGAGAATCTCCCGCTTGAACTCGGCGTAGGTCGTCGCTGGTTGCTCGGCCTTGAGCTGCGCCATCTTCCACCCGCCGGGCATCGTGAGCAACGATCGTGCTTCAAGTTCAATCGCGTCCATCGGTTCGACCGCTTCGGCCTCGCCGTTGGCGGGTGTGTCGGTGTAGAGAATGCCCGCAAAGTCGGCCGCCGTCTCGGCTGCGCCAAGCACGGCCAGCGTGAATCGCCGCAACTGTGAAAAGAGTGGCAACGCGGGCGTGATGTCCGGAATCCCTCGGCTTTGCCCCGCACGATCCGCGCGGAAGTAGTGAATCACAGACTCAGCAGGCACGCGGTCGTATTCGATCCCGAGGAATCCGGTGCGTGCATCGCCCGGATGCCCCTTGAGCATGTGATATTCGACCGGGTTGCCAAATGAATCGAACACGATCCCATCGACGGCTCCATCATCGAGTATCGAGAGGTCGGGCGTGGTCACCTGATCGGCTTCGATGAGCCGAAGGTCGAGTTTGATCGGCGAACGAAGATTGGGATTGCTGGTCAGGACGACGAACATCTCGCCATCGGTCGCCCGAGCCATTCGCATGGTACGGAGTTTCTCTGGAAGCCCGATCTCCTTGCTCCACGCAGCGAAGGCATGTTCGAGCCGGGAGTTTCCGATTTCATCATCGGTGAGCAGTTGCAGCCGAGGACCGGTGCCAACAACATCGTTGGCAAGCGTGAGCACAATCCCTTTGGCGTAAGAGTTGTTGGCGGTTTCGTATCGAGCACGATTACGAAGGATTCGTCGCACCTCAGGCGATGCGGCCGCGTCAGCACTCAAACCGTCGGCATGCATCCAATGGCGGCGATTGCCATCATTGGTCGCCGCTGAATCAAACCCTGCACGGATCATCCGACGGATAACGCCGCCCTTGGTCTGGGTCAGTGGCCTCGAATCAGCAGCAGATTTGGCACGAAATACCCACCGCATCATGCACCCCCCGCGCCGGGAGGAATCAGCCGAGTGAATCGAACCGCCTTGGCAGGATTTGATGCAACCTGCTTGCTCGCCAGATACCGATCCGCTTCGATCTGATCCTTGAGCGAATGTTGCTCCACACTCCCCGCATCACCCTGCGCCCGCTTTGGGCCAGCAGCGTTATCGTGGATAGTTTGTTCGAGATCGTTCATGATGGGAGTGGGGGAGTGCTTTGGGTGAGGTGAGTTTTTTTGGATCAGTTCATGGAGCAGGCCGCCAAGCCACAGTCGGTGGCGGAGCGTTCACGCTTTCGTCTTCGTCGTTGTCGCTGGGCATAGGTTGCGACCGCCCGGGCGGGGTTGCGTCCTTCGAGCTTGGCGAGCCATGCTTCTTGGGCGGCATCTTCCCGATCACCCCAAGGCGTGAGCCGAAGCTCAAGTCCGAGCTTTGGGTGTTCTGGCAGCATCGCGGGCTGCTGGGTTTCAAGTTGGAGCTTCGACCTTGCCATCTACCAAGTACTGTCACGAGCCAGGCTCAAATCCCGAAGATTTGAAGGTCGCAAGCGAGATCGGTACAGATCTGGATGTAAGTTGTGAGACGGGGAGCTGGCCATGTTTCTATCAGTGAACCAGTCAGCTGTATAGCCTAAATATGGCCAGAAACGGGGATGTAGTAGGAAATTTATGCTTTTATGCCAAGGCCATAAAAAGACACTTGCTTTATGTGCCGAGGGTGGTAGAATGACTAATGGAAATCGAATTCCGTGACCCCGATTTCGATCGATTAGAAACCGATCCTGATTTCAATGCAGGATTTGGTCAAGCAATTGTGAAGGCATACAGAAAACGGGTTCAGTGGATTCGGGCAGCAAGGGATGAGAGAGATTTCTATGAGTTTAAATCGTGGCATTTTGAGAAGCTGCGAGGCAACAGAGGGCATCAACGGTCAATCCGACTGAATGATCAATGGAGGCTCATCATCGAGATCAAGGAATGTAATCCCAGCAATACGCTTGTGGTCGTAGGGATTGAAGATTACCACTAGAGGTGACAACAGTGAGTGCACGAGTACCAGCAGAAGTGTTCCCGCCCGGCGATTTTATCGCTGAGGAGTTGGATGCGCGAGGTTGGGCGCAGGAGGATCTTGCACGAATTTTGGCAAAGCCACTGCCTACGGTCAATAAGATTATAAAAGGGAAAACGGCAATCACGCCAGCCACAGCGAAGAAGCTTAGTGCAGCGTTTGGCACATCTGCTGAGTTGTGGATGAACTTGGAGTCATCTTGGCAATTGTATAGGGACTCAGATGACGAGTCTTCGTCAGAAGTAAGAGAGCGTGCCAGCATTTATGATTTGGCACCAGTCCGAGAAATGGTTCGTCGTGGGTGGATTCAGAAAACTGATTCCTCTGATGATCTTGTTCAAGAGCTTCGAAAGCATTTTGGGGTGGAAGATGTGTCCGAGGTTCCCGCTATAAGAGCTGCTGCCCGATCATCAACTCGAGGTGAATCTGGTGAAATCACCGCGGCACAATGGGCTTGGATGTGCAGGTGCAGAAATGTCTCAAGGCTTACGGATGCAAGTAGGTATCGGAAGAAAGATCTGATTGATTGCATACCAGAGCTTGTAGCGCTTTCCAGTCAGCCTGAAGAAATACGAAAATTGCCTGGGATGCTTGCTGATTGTGGCGTTCGAGTTGTATTGGTGAAGCATCTTAAAGGCACTGCTATTGATGGTGGTGCTCTCTGGTGCAACAAGACATCGGAACCCGTCGTAGGACTGTCAGCTAGGTTCGGGCGCTTAGATAATTTTTGGTTCACACTGATGCACGAAATTGCTCACATAATCGCAGGGGATGGAGTTGTTGCAGATTCAGAAATTGATCGGCAGAGTGATCATATTGATGTTGTTGAACAAAGAGCTAATCGGACGGCTGCGTCATGGTTGGTTCCTCAGGATGATTTAAGTTCGTTTATCAGAAGAACTTCCCCATTGTACAGTACTCGCAAAATTTTGAACTTTGCTCGCCGGATTAGAGTTCATCCATCGCTAATTGTTGGGCAGCTTAAGCATCGAGGAGAGGTGAGCTGGGACAAGTTTAATGGTATGAGTATTGATGTCCGCGATTATGCAAAACAGGCAATCATTCAAGACGGATGGGATGGGCCCGCACCTATCGAATAGGAGTAAAAATGGCAAAGCCAAAAAGAAAAACGAAGAACGAGATTCTTCAAGAAATATCAGAGCAATGGCGTAAGCAAACAGGAAACTCATCGATCAATCTCGCAGAAGTTGCGTCTTGGTTGATGAAGGAGGGGTGGGAGCCTGAGCCTGCAGATGCTCTAAAAATGCTCAAGCTCGAACTCCAGCGTGCTCTTAGGGAGCAATATATTGAAGATCCTCAGGGACGGAAAGTGCGTCAAAAACACCCTGAGCGTCGAATGGTTGAAATGAAAGACGGTAGCCACGAGCAATTTGTTCTCTGGCATGATATTCGAGAGGCAACTAGGCCAGAGATGCAAGCAGCTTTCCAGCAGCGTAGATTCGGTGTTGTACTTGATTGTCATCGTCTTAAAGTTGATGTTGATAGCTTCAATGAGAACTGGAACAAAAGCACTGAAATCCAAATGGAGTTTGATTTCAGAGATGACATGGCTGATCTTGATCATGACATCGGGGATGATGAAGTTGATTTGTAAAGATGATCAATCTAATCACATTCACCGCATCGCTCGCTCGGTGGTTTTGATTCGTCGGCCGCAGGATCGGCATTGTCGGACTCTTCGCACCGAACCGAGTCGGTGTCGGGTGTAGAGGACTGGGAGGTGCTCGCAGCCGCAGGTTGGGCAGGCGAGCCCTTGGGTGATCTTGGTCGGCCGATCGGAGTGGCGTGTTTGCGTGTGGTCAGGGTTCGTCATCGTCGGCTCCTTTGCAGATCAGAGAGCCGGAGCCGGCGGGCGGTGGTGGGGCGTACATCGCTGGTGAAGAGCATCGCCCCCTGCATCGACGCGGCCACCGCTACTCCAACCGCACAATCGAGCCAGTGGTTGTCGAGGCCGGGTTGGCGGAGTTTCCACTCGTCAACGGTTCGTCCTCGTCCTTCGGTCTTGACACGGTACTCGGCGGTCAGATGCTCGGCGAGGAGTCGATGGGTGTCGGGCTTATGTCCGAACAACGCCAAGCAACCCGGATCGCCCATCGGAACAGCGAGTCGGGATTGAACGAATGATTTCCAGTAGTTCGTATCGAACACCACATGCCGCACGGCTCGTTTGCCCGCGACATTGGGAATCCGCCAGTTGTGCCCGACGCGGTCGCCGCGTTTGCGTTTGTATTCGCTGAATGGGATGCTGCTCGCGCCAACATACCGACCGTGGCTCGGAAGCAGCACATTGGCGAACTTGCTCTGGCGGCAGAACTGGTAGACAACATCGGTTGATGCACCCCAGTTGGCATCAATCAGACAACGATCGATCCGTACCATCGCCCCGTCGTCGCGTCGCCATTCTTTGGTGAGCATCGCTTCGGTGAGTTGTTCAAGCCCGGCGTAAATCGCGCCTTCTTGCCCGGCTCGTGGCGATGCTGTCAAGAGTGTTTGTTTCATTCCCCGGAGGGTAAAGTATTGCTGCTTCTGGTCGGGTTCCGTGCCGTAGTCGATGATGTGTCCGGTGAAATCATCCACCCACGCGGCAATCAACCAGTACAACGCCTTACCCTGCACATCGATGAACATGGTCAGGTGCGAGCACCCGATCGGGACTTCGCCGCGTTTCATGCCGCTCGCTTTGGCGGCAATCTGCTCGGCGGTGAGAAGTTCATCATCGGGCTCATTCTCAGGGAGTGGCTCGTTCTGATACTCCGCCCAGAACGCCGCTTCGTTCTGGTATTTCAGGTTCATCGCGTGCTGAATCGCCGACAACTCGTCGTGGTTGAACCGCTCAGGCCAAGCAATGATCGCACCTTCGTCCATCTCCACGCGGTGCTTGCGATAGAAGGCCGTCGCGGGTTTGAGCCCTGCATCGTTGCGCAATCCATCCGCCCGAACCTCGGCATACTTCGCCCACAACGCCTCGTTGCTTGGGAACGCATACATCATCTTCGTTCGCTCGCCCTGCCATTGCGGATGCACATCACGATCGAGCAACCGGTCGGCCATGTCATCGGGACGCACGACCGTGATCGTCATCAACCCCGCAATCTTCTTACCCGGCCCGCCAAGCCCAAGAATCGCACCAGCAAGAATCCGCTCGCGCGTGGCGCACTGCGAAGGCGACCGAGCAGACTCGTCCGTCTGCGGATCGTCGATCAATACCAGCGATGGGCGAACTGATTGTCCGTCGGGCCGCTTGTGCTTCATCCCACGGATGCGCCCCGTGATCCCTGCTACACGGATGATCGCACCCGATGCCTTCGAGCCAGGTATCGTTGGCAGCACGATCTCCTTGGCTGTCCAACCGATGTGCGTCTGCGTGCCCTGAAACAACTGTCCGCTGGCGCGTTGATGGATGCCTTCAAGTTGATGGATTGGGTAGACTGCTTCGGGGAAATCCTCGAGCAGCAAATCGTTGTTCTCGAGTTCGGCCTTGATCGAATCGAGCATGTTGGCGGCATGATCTTCATCAGCACCGATCAACGCGACAAACCCACGCGCCCCGATCAAGATCGCCCACAGACACGCGATCTCGCAGAGCGTTGTCTTGCCGCTGCCTCTGGGCATCGCCATCGCAAACAACCCGCCCTCAAGCACGGCCT
>JAESSR010000135.1 GCA_016764015.1 Phycisphaerales bacterium | reverse complement strand
TGCCTTCTTCAAGGCGTTGTTGTTCCTTGCGTGTGGAGCCGTCATGCACGGCTTCGCTGGTCAGCTCGATCTTCGTAAGCTCTCAGGAGTCGCCTGGATGAAGGGCTGGGGAATCGTCGGCGTCACGATGCTCATCGGGTGTATGAACCTGGCGGGCTTGCCGTACATCACCAGTGGGTTTTACTCGAAGGATATGATCCTCGCTGAGGCGTTCGTGACCCCCGGGTATCAGATGATCGGATGGATTCTGGTCATCACGGCGATCATGACGGCTTACTACACCTTCCGCGTCTTCTTCCGCGTGTTCCTTGGCGAAAAGCATGCCGAGCCGGGCGAAGATTTTGATAAAGATGGTCATGGCGATGACAAAGCGAGCTTCCATCCCCACGCTCCGGGCTGGGCGGTCAACTCGGTGCTGATTGTGCTGGCGACTTTTTCGATGTTGGCGATCTCGCTGGCGTATATCGACAAGGCGGAAAATCATGGTTGGGTGGGTTCGATGATCGTAGATTCGACCGCGAGTTATCACTCGCCGTACTCTGAATCACTCGCCGCAGCCCACGGCGGCGACGAGCCTCAGGCGGTCGCTGGGCCGGTCGGGTTTGCAGCACCGGGCAAGGTGCTTGGCATGGATCCCCACGGCGGGATGATCGTTGTTTCGGGTCTGGGTGCGATCTTTGGCGTGTTGATTGCCGCGTATTTCCACGGGCCCGCCGGCTGGCAGGGCTTGTTCCTCGGCGGACGCACGCGGGCGGACAAGTGCCGCATGGATGCAGTCGCGGCGAGGATGGGACCGATCCCACGCTTGGCCGAGAACAAATGGTATGTTGATGAGTTCTACGCGATGGTCTTTGTGACCCCGCTGCGGATCTTGGCGCATGTGTTCCACTGGATCGACAAGTTATTGCTTGATGGGTTGGTGAATCTGTTCGGATTCTTGCCTCGCGTGTTCGCGTGGATTATCCGTCCGAGCCAGTCGGGTGTGCTGCAAGGCTACGCCGTGAGTATGGCGGGTGGCTTGGTGATTCTGTTGTTCGTGGTGATTGTCGTCGTTGTACGGGCAGGGGGTGGGGCATGAATCTAGGTCCACTGATGATGATAATCCTGATTGGCGGCCCGCTCTTGGCGGCGCTGATCATCGCGTTCTCCAAAAAAGAAGACAACGCTTTTACGGTTGCCTTTGTCACCAGCGTTGCGATGTTCTTCCCCGCGCTCAAACTGCTCGACGGCTTTGATTTTTCCAACGGCGCGGTTGCCCAGTTCGGGTATTCCGTTTCTTGGATCGAATCACTCGGGCTCAACTTCTCGATCGGGATGGATTCCGTCTCGATGTTGTTGATTATGCTCTCGGTGCTCCTTGGCCCGATCGTGGTGCTGGCGTCTAAGACGGCAATCCTCAAAGACAAACGCATGTACTACGCATGGTTGATGGTGCTGCAGGGAGCGATGGTTGGCGTGTTCGCGGCTCAAGATTTGCTCTTGTTCTACATCTGCTTCGAGTTCACACTGCTGCCGATGTTTGTGCTCATCCGCAAGTTCGGCTCGACGAATCGTGTTGCAGCCTCGATCAAGTTCTTCCTCTATACCTTCACTGGTTCGATGCTCACGCTCGCCGCGATGGTCTATGTCGTTTGGTTCGTCGCCCAGCCCGATCAGTTCGGATCGTGGACGCTCGATATCCCAACGCTGACCAAGTACGCATGGCACATGTCGATTGGTGAACAGAGCTGGGTGTTGCTCGGATTGCTCGCCGGGTTTGCTGTCAAGGTGCCTCTGTTCCCGTTCCATACCTGGCTGCCTTTGGCGCATACCGAAGCCCCGACCGCTGGTTCGGTGATCTTGGCTGCCGTGCTGCTCAAACTCGGAACCTACGGCATCTACCGCTTCGCCATCCCATTGGCACCCGAAGCCTTCTTCGAGTACGCGCCCCACATCGCCGTGCTCTCGATCATCGGGATCATCTATGCCGGGCTGATCTGCTGGGTGCAAACCGACATCAAGAAACTCGTCGCGTATTCATCGGTGTCTCACTTGGGCTTTGCAGTCCTCGGGCTCGCCGCGTTGAATGTGACAGGCTTTAGCGGCTCGATCCTGTACATGCTCAGTCACGGGCTCTCGACCGGTGGGTTGTTCCTCATGATCGGGTTCATGTACGAACGCTATCACACCCGCGACATGAACGCCATCGGCGGCTTGGCGGCCAAGATGCCGATCTGGGCGACCTTCATGGTCTTCTTCGCGATGGCATCCGTCGGCCTGCCCGGTTTGAACGGGTTCCCGTCCGAAGTGCTGTGTCTCATTTCCGCATTCCAATCTAACGCTGCATGGACCCTCGCAGGCGAACCCGGCGCATGGGGTTCATCGCTCGGCCCTTGGTTCGCGGTCTTCGCCGGCACCGGCATGGTCATCGCCGCGATGTATCTGTTGTACATGGTCGGCAAGATCTGCTTCGGCCCGCTCAAAGAGCCCGAAGATCATCACCCACACGAAACCCTCCCGACCGATCTCAACGCCCGCGAGATTGCAACCCTCGTGCCTTTGGCGCTCGGGTGTATCTACTTCGGGCTCCAGCCAACGGTGTTGTTCGATACGGTGAGCGATCAGGTCAACGCGACGGTACGGATTGTCGAACAGGCCAACGGGTTAGAATCCGCCGAGCCTCGCATTGAGCACATGATTGATTCCGTTGACGATTCCCACTCGACCGACCACGGCAATGAAGGAGCATCGCATGACTGAGAAGCTCGCCATCCTTTGGCCCGAAATTTTCCTCTTCATCGCCACCTGCCTCGTCATGATTACCGGGCAATGGCCATCGCGCGCCATCCGTGCGTTCACGCCTTGGATTTGTGCGGTTGCACTCTTCGCCGCCTTCGGCGCAGCAATGATGTCCCCCGGCACCGGTTCTGGACATGGTGCCATGTTCCCCGCGATCGTGCCTTACGCCAAGATGCTCATCGCCGCTGTCGGCATGCTGATTTTGCTCTTGCTCAGCGGCACCGTCGATCGTGAGCTCGAAGCCGAAGTTGACAACGGCAAACCGTTCTCATCGATCCGCTCAAACCGTGGCGAGTTCTACGCCTTCTTCATGTTCTCGCTCACCGGGTTGATGCTCACCGCATCCGCGGACGATCTCATCTGGCTCTTCCTCGCGTTGGAACTCACCTCATTGCCGACCTACATCATGGTCGCGATCTCGACCGAGCGTAAGAAATCGCTCGAAGCAGCCGTCAAGTATTTCTTCCTCGGCGCGCTTGGGGCAGCGATCTTCCTCTACGGATTCGCCCTGATCTACGGCGCGACCGGCTCGACGAACCTTTCTGAAATTGCAACCGTGTTCGCAACGGACGGCATCTCGTCGCTCGGCATGATCGGGTTGCTCATCGCCATCATCGGCATCGCGTTTAAGATCGCGGCTGTTCCGATGCACTTTTATACCCCCGATGTCTACCAAGGTGCTGCGTCACCCGTTGCGGCGATGCTTGCGTTTGTGCCTAAGACCGCAGGGTTCTTAGCATTGATCTTCATCCTCGGCACCGTCGGCTGGAATGACGGAACCAATGGTGCAAGCGGTGGCGGCGGTCACCTGCCAGTCGCGATTGAGGCAACCCTCTGGATCATGGCCGCCCTGACCATGACCGTCGGCAATATCCTCGCGCTCTTGCAAACCTCGGTCAAGCGAATTTTGGCCTATTCATCAATCGCACATTCAGGCTACATGCTCGTCGGGTTGATCGCTGGTCCTGGCATCATCGGCGGCCCGTTCTATCAAAATGGTTTGGCTGCGGTGTTGTTCTACCTATTGACCTACGGCATCATGACCGTCGGTGTCTTCGCAGTCCTCGCATCGCTCGAACATCGCAACGGCGACGAAGCCGACGATATGGACGACATTCGAGGCTTGTGCAAGTCGCATCCAGTCCTCGGCTGGACACTTGTCATCTGTGCGCTCTCGATGCTTGGCTTCCCGCCATTGCTCGGGTTCCTCGGCAAGGTTGGCCTGTTCACTTCTGGTATAGCAGCCGGTCAATACGCATTGATTGTGATCCTCGGGATTAACTCCGCCATCGCCGCGTGCTACTACCTCCGCTTGGTCGCAGCGGCATACATCGATGACAAAGGCAAGGTCAGTTCACCTGTTTACGCAAGCCCGTTTGCAACCCGCAAAATCGCGGGCGTGGTCTCCGCGTTCTTCGTCCTGTTCTTGCTCGTGTTTGCCCAACCAATGATCAACGGTGCTTATAACGCATCGAAGTATGTCCCAGCCGTCGCCGGCGAAGTTGAGCATGATGACCATCATGCAGAAGAAGCACCAGCCAAGGCCGAAGAAGAAATCGCCTTGATCGATTGAGCAATCATGATCCCAACGCTCTCAACAATCACGCTTGCGATGTCTGATGTCACCACGACTGTAGTCGTGGCCGCGCCGGCTGAACAAGTGCTTTTTTTCTCAGCTGCGGGCATGATCGCGTTGCTCACGCTGACAATCCTCGAAATCGTTCTCGGCATCGACAATGTTGTCTTCATCGCGATCCTCAGCAACAAACTCCCCAAAGAAAAACAAGCCAGGGTTCGCAACATCGGCTTGCTCCTCGCAATGGTGATGCGGCTGATCTTGCTCGCCCTCGCGTTCCTGATTATTCAACTCACCGAGACTCTCTTCACGGTGATGGGGCGGGAGATCACCTACAAATCTCTCCTGCTCATCGGCGGCGGGCTCTTCTTGATCGCAAAAGCCACCCTTGAGATCCATCACCTCATCGATCATGTCGAGCATGGCGTCGCCGAAGTTCCTAATCCAGAAATCAAACGCGGCATCAAGATGAAGAAGGCCGCAGTCTCGGTGGCTTCAGTGCTGACTCAAGTCTTACTGCTCGACATGGTCTTCTCGCTCGATTCGGTGATCACAGCCGTCGGCATGACCAACAACTACTGGATCATGTCTACCGCTGTCGTGATTTCAATAGCGGTTATGCTCATCTTCGCGGGTGCGATCGCCGACTTTGTCAACGCTCATCCTACGATGAAAACCTTGGCACTTTCATTCTTGGTGTTGATCGGTATGTTGTTGGTAGCCGAAGGCATCGGCGAGCACTTCCCGCGCGGGTATGTCTACTTCGCGATGGTCTTTGCGATTCTTGTCGAAGTGATCAACATGAAGGCCGGGCTCCGCAAGATGAAAAAACAAGCAAAGAAGCAGGCGGCTAAGCAGGGTTGAGCACCATCACCGCGTGCGGGCCGATCCCATCAATCTCAAAGACCCCGCCCTCAACCACAAACCCAATTTTCTCATAAAATCCAAACGCTGACTCGCGAGCATTGCACCAGATCGGTGCCCGTTGAGTAGTCCATGCCTTCTCGCGTGCTGCCTCGACAAGCATTCGTCCGTATCCAGTCCCTCGGATATCAGGTAATGATGCCATCCCGCGAATCCGCCAGGCATCGTTCGGATCGTCGGGCTTGGATGCAAAGTACATCGACAAGATCGCCAACACCTCATCGCCGCGCATTGCACCGAGATGAAACGAATCGGGCGCGTCATCGCCGGGATAGATCAACTCGCTCGCTTTCTGATGCGGGCGCAGCACCTGTTGGCGGATCGGGCGGGCTTGTTCTACTGATATCTCTTTGATCTCGATCGCTTCACTCATCAGCCGATGCACTTTCCTGAATCAAATGATGCTCGATCGCTTGCAAAAAATCGCTCCCGAAGTCATCGAGTTTTTTCTGCCCAACGCCTCGGATCGAAAGCAACGCGTGCCGATCGCTCGGCTTGTCGAGCGTCATCTCCCGCAGCGTCGAATCATTGAACACAACATACGGCGGCACATTGCGCTCCTTAGCAATCGACATCCGCAATGCACGCAATGATTCAAAGAGTTCCTTCTCGCCCGTATTCATCGGACGCCTTTCGATGACTCGTGATGCCCGCGTCCGACGGTTACGTTCGCTCTTTTCGGAGCCCGTCCCGATCGGCTTGGCGAGTTCAATCGTTTCGAGCCCCTTCATCACTGATACGCCGCACTCGCCGAAGGCCAAGATCTCGTACCGATCCTCAACCACCCGCACCAGCGCCTGGGCGGCAACAAGCTGATCAATAAATGACATCACCTCGGTCTTGCGCCGGTTTTCGAGCATCCCATGCACCCGGAGCGTGTCGTGCCCATAATTTTTGATCTTTTGTCCGTTGCCGCCGCGCACCACATCACAGATATATGCTGCCCCGAACCGCTCGCCCGTTCGTGCCACGGTTGACATAATCACCTGTCCGATCCGATGCGCATCTTCTTCTTGGGCCGTCTCACCAAGACACACATCACACGCGCCGCAATCCTCGCGATTCTCTGGAGCCGTGTATTCCTGCCCGAAGTGTTCGCTCAGGTGCTTGTGACGACATCCGAACGACGCCACGAATCGGCGCATCCCGCGCACAAGTTCGAGCTGTGCCTTGGGATCACTCCCGTTCTGCTCGGCGCTCATTTCGATCAGCCGTTCCCACCGCCCGCCATCGCTTGGCGAATAGAGCAAAAGACATTCCGCATCAAGCCCATCACGACCGGCGCGTCCGGTTTCTTGTTGGTAGGCCTCGATCGACTTGGGCATCGACGCATGGACGACCAACCGAACATTCGAGCGATCAATCCCCATCCCAAAGGCGACTGTGGCGACGACGATATCGAGTGTTTCATTGCTAAACGCCTGCTCGATGTTGTGCCGAGTTGATACATCCAAACCCGCGTGGTACGCATCGGCATCCAAGCCCAGCTCCCGGAGTTCCTCAGCGATCTTCTCTGTATCTTTTCGAGAGAGACAATACACAATCGCCCCGTGCGTCTCGCCCGCAGCACTATGGCGCGCAACCGCTGCTGCGATCTGCTCGCTCGCCTTCTCGCGTGATTGAATCCGATACACCAGATTCGGACGATCAAACACCCCGACCATGATCTCCGGGTCGCGCAACCCAAGCTGACGCACAATATCCTCGCGCACCTTCGGCGTGGCCGTCGCGGTGAATGCCTGGATCGACACCTTGGGCGCGACCTTGCGAATCTCGGCGATCCTGCGATACTCAGGACGGAAATCATGCCCCCATTGACTGATGCAATGGGCCTCATCAATCGCGATGCACCCGAGCCGATCATGATCGCACAAGAGCCCGATGAGCGTTTTGAATGACCCCGTCAATACCCGCTCGGGCGCAGCCAAGATCAGGTCAAGATCACCCGTCAACAACTGCTTGGCGATGTCGGTCGATTCTTCATAATCAATCCCCGAGTGCATCGCCGCGGCTTTGTATCCGAGGAGTTCCAACCCACGCACCTGATCGCGCATCAACGCGATCAAAGGCGACACCACAACTGTCGCCTTGCCCGTAATCAACGGCGGCACCTGATAGCACATGCTCTTGCCGCCCCCGGTGGGCAGGACGGTGAGGCAATCGCGCCCCTCGATCCCGGCGAGAATTGCCCGTTCTTGCATCGGCCTCAACTTGTCATATCCCCAGACCCGTTGTACAGTCTCATTGATCGACACAGAGGCGGATGTTTGGGAATCAATCGGCATGCACCGAGTATACAGATCTACCGTGATTCAGTCACGCGGATCACTCGGATAAATGCCCAAAACAACGAAGGATTAAGATATATGCCTCGCCTAGAAAACAAAGTCGCCCTCATCACCGGAGCCGCCCAAGGCATCGGGCTCGGGATCGCCCAAGCCTTCATCAACGAGGGCGCGATCGTGATCCTCACCGATATCAACGATGAGCTGGGCATACAAGAAGCAAGCCAACTCGGCGAGCGTGCCTCGTACATCCATCTCGATGTCACCGATGAGCAGAAATGGATCGAAGTCATCGCCCGCATTCTCAAAGAGCATGGAAAACTCGATATCCTCGTCAACAACGCAGGCATCACCGGGTTCGATCTCGACGCGGGCCCCCAAGACCCCGAGCATGCTTCGCTTGATGCTTGGCGAATGGTCCATCACATCAATCTCGACGGGACATTCCTCGGATGCAAGCATGCCATCAAGGCTATGCGACCCGCAGGCACCGGCTCGATTATCAACATGTCCTCGCGCTCAGGCGTGGTAGGGATTCCCCGCGCCGCAGCCTACGCATCGAGCAAAGCCGCCATCAAGAACCACACCAAGACCGTCGCGCTCTACTGCGCTGAGGAAGGGCTCACCATCCGGTGCAACTCCATCCAGCCCGCAGCCATCCTCACCCCCATGTGGGATGCCTCGATCGGCACCGGCGAAGACCGCCAGGCCAACATCGCCAAGTTCGCTGCGGGCACGCCTATGAACCGCTTCGGCACCGTCGAAGAGGTCGCCGCCATCGCGATTTATCTCGCCAGCGATGAATCCGGATACACCACAGGCACCGAGATCAACATCGACGGCGGCCTGCTCGCAGGAGTCTCCGCCCCGCCCGCACCCAAAAAATCCTGAGCAAAATCTCACTCATCCACGCCACGCCGCACCAGATCACTCGCCAGAGCCTAAGATTAGAATCATTCTAAAACCAAGGGAGCCCACCATGACCGACCAAACCACCCCCAAATGCCCATACATGACCACCGCCGACGGCGCACCGATCGCACGCCAGCACGCACTCACCGCAGGCCCGCGCGGCCCGGTCCTCATGCAAGATGTTCAACTCCTCGAACAAATGCAGCACTTCAACCGTGAACGCATCCCCGAGCGGATCGTCCACGCCAAAGGCTCTGGCGCGTACGGCACCTTCACCGTCACCCACGACATCACCCAATACACCAAAGCCGACATCTTCTCGAAGATCGGTAAGAAGACCGAAATGTTCCTCCGCTTCTCGACCGTCGCAGGCGAAAAAGGTGCTGCAGATGCAGAGCGCGATGTTCGTGGCTTCGCGATGAAGTTCTACACCGAGCAAGGCAACTGGGACCTCGTCGGCAACAACACCCCGGTCTTCTTCATCCGCGATCCATACAAGTTCGCAAACTTCATCCACACCCAAAAACGCGATCCAAAGACCAACCTCCGCAACAACGACATGCAGTGGGACTTCTGGTCACAGTGCCCAGAATCACTCCATCAGATCACCACCCTCTTCTCAGACCGAGGTATCCCGGCATCACTCCGCAATGTCAACGGCTACGGCTCACACGCCTACTCATTCATCAACGAAGCCAACGAACGAGTCTGGTGCAAGTTCCATTTCAAAACCAACCAAGGCATCAAAAACCTTACCGATGAACAATCAGCTGAGATCATCGGATCTGATCGTGAATCAAACCAGCGCGATCTCTTCGGTGCGATCGAAAATGGCGACTTCCCAAGTTGGACCCTCAAGATCCAGATCATGACCCAGAAGCAAGCCGACGAGTTTGAGGCATCCACCGGCTGGAACCCGTTCGATCTCACCAAGGTCTGGCCGCACGCTGATTTCCCACTGATCGAAGTCGGCCAAATGGAACTCAACAAAAACCCAGAGAACTACCACGCCGAAGTAGAGCAAGCCGCATTCAAGCCTTCGAGCTTCGTCCCCGGCATCGGTCCAAGCCCAGACAAAATGCTCCAGGCTCGGTTGATGTCCTACTCGGATACACATCTCCATCGTCTCGGTGTGAATCATCATCAGATCCCGGTCAACAAACCACGCTGCCCGGTCATGCACACCATGCGTGATGGACAAGCCGCGACTGCAGAAACCTATGGCAGCGCAACGAACTACTGGCCTTCAACACGACCAGACGCTGCGCTCCCCGACGAAAAGTTCCTCGACCCTGCTTGGGATTTGGGCAGCGCCATCGTCGATCGCTACGACTCCACCCTCGATCACGACGACTTTACCCAGCCGGGTAATCTGTATCGTCTCTTTGACGACGCCGAGAAAGACCGCCTGACTACTCGTATCGCCGGCGCTCTGGGTGATGCCCGCAAAGAGGTCCAGATGCTCCAACTCTGCCACTTCTTCCGCGCCGACCCGGACTATGGCCAACGCATCGCCACCAAACTCGGCATCGACATCCCCAAAGACATGTAAACACACGCCTTGATCCCCATCCCATTTCACCAACAAGCCGCACCCATCAGGGAGCGGTTTTTTATTATGGGTAATCGTTGTTTGTTATTTCTTCCAGCTTCATAGTTTACAACTACGAATGGGTGTGGGCTGAGTTGAACAACCCAAGAACGCACTCTTTGTGGAGTGTTTACGCTCTGTCTCTCTGATTACCAAACACGATGGTAGATTCATAGTCTCCACAAAGCCCGTTCGGGATCAAGCGTCTACACTCCTCGCATGCTCGTCACCGATTCACGACCCCGCAACCTGAGATGGATACACGCCGGGCCGTTGTTGTATGGGGATTGGGGCACATCGCGTTTGTATGTGCTCGGGCTTGCATTCTTGTATACCGCGCACGCTTCGATCGTGTATCTGGCAGCTATCGGGCTGTTGATGCTCGCGGTTTCTTGGGCATACACCATCATCTGCCGATGCTTCCCCGATGGCGGGGGGGTCTACACCGCTGCCCGTCAGCTCTCGCCCACGCTCTCTGTGGTGGGCTCGACGCTGCTCTTGAGCGGGTACATCATGACGGCTGCGATCTCGGTGATCGAAGCCTTCCATTACTTCAATGTGCCTCACTATCTGGTGCTGCCCTTAGCGGTTGTCGCGATCATCCTCGTCGGCGGGGTCAACTGGCTCGGTGCGAAGAGCGCAGGCAAGTTCGCGCTGATTATTGCATTGGTCGCCCTGGGTGTGTCGGCGGTGATGGCGGTCATGTCGATCCCATACTTCATCAAAGGAATCGAGACCATCTCGTTCTCGTACTTCCTCGAAACCTCCCCGGGTCATGCCTGGGTGAACTTCACCAAGATATGTCTGGCGCTCGCTGGGGTTGAAGCCGTCGCCAACATGACGGGCTTGATGAAACAGCCTGTGGATCGAGAAGCCAAGCGGACGATCTGGCCCGTCGCGATCGAAGTCGTTGGGCTCAACATGGTGTTTGGTTTGGCACTCGCTGGGCTGAGCTTTACGATTTTGAGCACCTCGATGGCGGACATGAAAATGCCCGACGAGATCAGATTGCAGCACACCCGCTCAGCCTTCATCGAAACCCTCCCCGCAGACTTCGAGCACAGCTTCACCATCGAGAATAAGTTCAAGCTCGCCGAAGATCAGCTCGCCTTGTTGCCCGAAGAATCACTCCAGGCCTACGAACTCGTCGAAGAGCACGAGTACGGCGTAGCGCAATACACCAACGCATCGATGCGCATCATCGCCAAAGAAACCGCAACCAACATGTTCGGGGCAGGCTTTGGCAATGTGTTCGGCAATCTTGCCGGCATCACCTTTGGGCTCTTGCTCTTGAGCGCCACCAACACCGCGATCATGGCGATGGTCTCCGTGTTCTTTGCGATGGGGCAAGACGACGAGCTGCCCAAGCCTTTGACCAAACTCAACTACTCTGGTGTGCCTTGGGTCGGATTGATTGTCTCGGTAATTCTCCCCATCATCGTGATCCTCGTCGAGCAAGATGTGACGGTGCTCGCATCGCTCTATGTCCTTGGTGTGACGGGGGCAATCACAGTCACCGTCCTGTCATCAGCATTCAATAAAGAGCTTGAGATCGGCAAGTTCTCACGCATACTCATGTGGATGCTCGGGCTGTTCTTGCTCTCGATTTCATCGACCATCGCGATCACCCAGCCAATATCCACCGCCTTCTCAGGTGCCCTCGTTGCCCTTGCCTTGGGTGTACGAACCATCCGCTCGTCCACCACCGACAAGACCGGCGAAGCAATCGAAACACCGTCGACCGGCTGGCTCAAGATGCTCCAAGGCATCACGATCAGCATCGACCCGGACAAGCCCAAGATCATGCTCGCCGCTCGTGGTCGGTACCAGTCTGAGTACGCTGTGGACATCGCCAAGCGGCGCGACGCAACCCTGTTTGCGATCTTTGTTCGTCCGATCCGTGTGATGGATCTGCGTCCTGGTCAAGCTCCGCGCATCGAGACCGATGAATCCGCCCAAGAAGCATTGGGCACCACCGCGATGCTCGCCAAGGAAGCAGGCGTCTCGTTCGTGCCAATCTTCGTCACCAGCCAATCAATCGCCGACGAGATTCTCGACTACACCGTCACCTACGGCTGTGACACATTGATCATGGGTAAATCGCGTCGTTCGGTCTTCAGCCGCAAACTCGAAGGCGATGTGGTCTCGCAGATATCTGAATCGCTGCCAGAGGGGATCACCCTGATTACCCGAGCCGCCGAGACCCCACACGCGATCATGCCCCCAGGCATGGGCACCGGCAACCACAAGTAAAGTGGCCATCTGAGCACGGGTGCCCTGCAGGTGACAAAGTCTCCTGCAGGTCTTTCTCTTGTCCTCGATATAGAAGGCATGGAGGAGTCGGGGACAACACCTCCATGGCACCCAGCGATACAGTTTACTTGTATGATCCTTGGGCGATGGGCGATGGGCGATGGGCGATGGGCGCGGCGGCTTGGCGATAGGGTTCGGATTCGAACAGGTCGGCGAGTCGGGAATTTTGGCTGATATTGACGATTTCTATTGACTTCACCTGAATTACGGATCATATTATCATCAATAGCCTCTCGCGAAGGAGTCGATGATGTTTTTACGAAAAATCGGATTGTCTCGGGTTTGGATCAGTGGCGCATCTGTGGCTGTCGTTGGGCTCTTCTCGGGGGTTGTCGATGCGCAGGACTTGTTGTATTCGCAGCTGCCGACGACGGGCGGCGGGGTGACATGGAACTCCTCGTTCTGGGTTGACCCGAATGACCAGGATGACTCTGACAATGATTCGATGGCGTGGGAGGACTTCACCCAGGATCATCGTATATCGGTGACGCGTGTTCGTTGGTGGGGCGAAGCGATGCCAGCGTTGGGTTTTTCGGTATCGTTTTTTAATCAGGACCCGAACACGATCGCGGTCCAGCCGGACATCTTTGGCGCGAATCCATCGGGCGCGATCTTTGAAGAGACCTTTCCTTTTCCGACCTTTCAGGGGAGCGGCGGCTTGACCATGTTTACGGTTGATCTCTCTACGCCGATGATCTTTGAAGCCAATACACGCTACTTTGTCTCGGTTGTCGGGCTGACCCCGACCCCGTTTCCCAACTGGGGTTGGGGTGCGAGTGATACGAACAACAACGGGACTTTCTATTGGATCCGTGGGCAGCATACTTACTCGAACCTTCCCGATGATCGTGCGGTCGAGTTGTATGGCGATTGCCTGGATTGTGCCTCGCCATGTCAGGCTGATTTGACCGGCGACGGGGTGCTCAACTTCTTTGATGTGAGTGCGTTCCTCATCGCGTTTAGTGCGGGTGATCCGGGCGCCGATTTTACTGGTGATGGCGCGTTCAACTTCTTCGATGTAAGCGCGTTGCTCACCGCGTTTGCGGCGGGGTGTCCTTGATCAATCAGCCAGTTGAGATATGAACAACTTGTGGATGCGGCGCATTTGGTCGATGGTTGGTGTTGGTTCGATTTGAGTTGTGTTCATTTGCATTAGGAGTTATCGCATGAATCTTTGGCGGTTCAAGGGGGGAGTGTTGGAGCGCAGGGATTTTGCGCACGGGGGTGGTTGTTGGGGCGATGTATTTGTACGCAGAGGGGTCAGAGAGCGCAGAGGGAGGGGTATTGGTAAAAAAAATACATGCAGGCGGCGAGGAGCCATCAGTATGGCATCCGGCTATTGAGCATGGTCAATATAGCCGTATTGTCGGATCAGATTCATAAAACTGGAGTTCTCAAAAACGCCTAATTTTGTAAGGAGTTCAGTGTTGTCTGCTTCAATTTGGTAATCAAGCTCGTTCACCATGAGAGCAAGTATTTGAAAGTTCAAGTACCGAATGGCATCTTGATATTCTCTATAGAGTTTTAAATCATGGTAGAGTCTGAGTTGCTCCTGAGTTGGCGGTGTATTCGGTATGCCATTTATGCCGACCCCAGATTCATTCATTCTGTATGCGATTGTTCGTTGTGTTGTGAAATCGTAGGTTAATACCGACTCTGCTTCTGTTTCGCATGTCATCGCCAAGTTGTTGAAGTATTGAGCGAGCAGATCACTCTCGGTTTCACAGGGGATCTCCGGCAAGTTGATTCCAAATCTTTTCTTGATTGCCTTCGCAATCTCGATGTTTTGATACCCATGCAAGAAAATATCAATGTTTGAGATTTCAATTGATGCCCAAGGCCCATTTTCAACTTCGAGTTGATAGATTTTTTTGTACAACGCATCAACGACTGAACTCAGGTACTCCAAACGGATTGCTTGGCTGATGCTGATTTCTGAACATGAGTCAGGCGATTGGATTTCTACCTGATCGACTGCTTGTGTTTGGATGTGCAAACCAAAACAAAGCAGGATCGCATGACACACATGCCTAGAAATGTCAACGAGTTCCATCATTACTTGGCTTTACGCAAACGATTGAACTTGGTTCTGATGAACATAATTATTCAGCCAACTCTGATGTGAAGAGTTTGTGGATCCTTCGAATTTGATCGAGCCAGGAACTCGGTTCGTGATACCCGTGGGGTTCTATGGGGGCCAGGGCGAGTTCCCAGCTTTGTTTTTCGAGTTCTATGAGGCGTTGGCTCAGGCGGATGATGTCTTGGGCGACGACATTGTTGTCTTGGAGCCCGTGGAGCATGAGGAGGTGCCCTTGCAATCCCTCGGCGTGGTTGATTGGGGAGCTTCTGTCGTAGGCCTCGGGGTCGATGTCGGGGGTGTTGAGGATGTTGGAGGTGTAGCCGTGGTTGTAGTGGCGCCAGTCGGTGACTGATCGGAGGGCGGCTCCGGCTTTGTAGGTTTCGGGTTCGAGGAACATGGCCATGAGGGTCATGAAGCCGCCGTAGGAGCCGCCGTAGATTCCGACATTTTCAGGGTCTGCGTTGTGGTTGGCTACGACATAATCGATGGTGTCTTTGAAGTCTTCGAGTTCTGGGTATCCCATGTTGCGGTAGATGGCGGTGCGCCAGTCTCGGCCGTAGCCAGACGACGCGCGGAAGTCTGGGGCGATGACGATGAACCCGAGGTTGGTAAGGATGGTGTGGTACATGTGTTCGCGTGAGTAGTAGGACCACTCGTAGTTGGCGTGTTGGAGGTAGCCTGCGCCGTGTGAGAAGACGACGAGTGGGCGTGGGCCGGTGAACTTTGTTGCGTCTGGGAGGTAGAGGCGGGTGTAGATTGGTTGCTGGGTGTGGGTTGAGGGGACAGCGATGATTTGTGGGGTTTGGAAATCGAGGCTGAGGAACTTGTCGGTGATGGTGTGGGTA
>JAESSR010000134.1 GCA_016764015.1 Phycisphaerales bacterium | reverse complement strand
GCTGAATGTATCCAGAAGACCACAAGCAAAGGGCCGGATGTTCTGGCTGCGGGATCGCGCACCAAGCGTGTGATCGAGCGGCTGGGCACCCAAGAGATGGGCAAAGTGCTCGCGGAAGCCTCTGCGTTGTACGACATTGTAATTCTTGATGTTGCTCCGGCGATTGTCGCCGGCGATGCCAACACACTCGCCAGCCAGGTCGACGCGACAATGCTTGTTGTTCGCGCGATGAGCGAGAAACGCGGACAGGTCGCTCGGCTCAAGAACGAGCTGGGAGATTGCCGGGCTGAACTCCTCGGAATTCTCGTCAACGGCGTACGATCCTCCGCTGGTGGATACATGCGTAAGAACATCCGTACATCGCACCAGTACCACACATCTGATTCTGAACACGCGGCATAACGCTGGTGATGATTCGATGCTGACGGGAGTAATACGCTTTGGCCCAGAACGACCAATCCATCCCCCCACAACAGGTGCCGAGCCGAGCGCTCGTCACTGGGGGCGCAGGGTTTATCGGTTCGCATCTTGTTGAGTTGCTGCTCAACCAAGGTGTGGGTGTGACGGTTATTGATAATCTCTCAACCGGACGCATCGAGAACCTGAGTAAGGTTATCGATGAGATCGAGTTTATTGAGGCCGATGTTGATCAAGGGCTTGCCCAGATTGATGATCGCAAGGGCTTCGATGAAGTTTATCACCTTGCTGCGGCGGTGGGTGTGGATTTAGTGCTCAAAGACCCGATCAAGTCGATCAAAACCAACATTGAACAAACCGACGCGGTGTTTGAATATGCGTTGAATCATGGATTGCCTCCAACCTTGATCGCGTCGTCATCTGAGGTGTATGGCAAGCCCGACTCGATTGTGTTTTCTGAAGAAGACGACCTGCACTTTGGGCCCACCACCATCACGCGATGGTCATACGCACACGCCAAAGCCATTGATGAGCATTTGGCGCTGGGGTACTGGCAGCAGCACAAACTCCCAACGGTGATCTGTCGATTCTTCAACACGGTTGGTCCGCGCCAGATCGGTCGCTATGGCATGGTGCTCCCCCGCTTTGTACAAGCGGCACTGGCAGGCGAGCCTTTGAAAGTGTTCGGAGACGGAACACAATCACGATGTTTCTGTGATGGACGCGATGTGATCGAAGCACTTCCCAAGATGGTTCGTTCGCCCGCTTGCTATGGACGCGTGTTTAATGTGGGTTCCGATCATCCTATATCGATTAACGAACTCGCCCGAACGGTCATCACAACCTTAAACTCGAAATCAACAATCGAGCGCATCGCCTACAGCGATGCCTATCCGGCGGGCTTTGAGGATCTTCGTCATCGCAAGCCTGATCTTGATCGGATTAAGGAGGCTGTTGGGTTTGAGCCCATGTTCACGCTCACGCAGACAATCCAGGATTTGGCCAACGAACTCTCTTCGTCTGGGGTTGTGTCGAGTCAAGGCGGTGAGCGATGATTGAGCAACTCACTGACTTTTCGAGCTTTGATGCACCAGATTCCTTTATCGATCAGCCGATGAGCTTTGAAGCACTCGCTGAATCCAGCAACGGACTATTCGGAAGTTCTTCTGATATCGCCCAGGGCGCGATGGATCAGCTTGATGTGCTCTCTGGGTATATCTTGGTGTTCGCGGTCGCTTTTTTAGTGACGGTGCTGGCAACGCCTCTGATCCGTAAGCTGGCGATTGCCAATGGGATTGTGGACCATCCGAGCGAAGCGAGGAAGATTCACAAGCTCCCGATCGCGTACCTTGGCGGGGTTGGTGTGTATCTTGGGATTATCGCGGGGCTTGTTTTTAGCTATATCGCGGTGGATATCAGCGGGCTTATTGATTATCACCCGATGAGTAATGAGCATCTCAGCGATGGGATATACAATCCGATCGTGCCGCCTTGGATCGCGTTGGGGATGACTTCGATTGTGCTTGTGGGTTTGCTCGATGACATTACGGGGATACCGCCTCGGGTGAAACTCGGCGGGCAACTTGCAGCGGCGGCAGCGTTGGCGCTCGGCAATGTTGGGATCAATGTCGCGGCGGGTGTGCTGACACCGACGCTAGGGCGATTGCTCGATAATCCTGAGCTGGTGTATCAGATTCCGCTGCCTATGGATATCCCAATGCTTGGCACGAGCGTGACTGTTGATTTGATTTATTGGTCGGGCACCGCGATTATCGCGATCTTTGTGCTCGGAGCATGCAACGCTTCGAACTTTATTGATGGGCTCGATGGGTTGCTCACCGGCGTGACTTCGATTGCGATGGTCGGGCTCTTGGCGATTGCTTTGACGCTTGCGGTGACGGATGACGGGCCCTTTGATGCCCCGCGGATTATCTTTGGGCTTGCTGTGCTCGGCGCTTGCCTTGGGTTCTTGCCTCACAACTTTAACCCGGCGTCGATCTTCCTTGGAGATACTGGATCGTTATTGCTCGGGTATTGCAGCGCGGTGATGATTTTATCGCTCGGCGATACGGGCAAGACCTGGCTCGTCGCAGCCGGGCTGATTATCTATGCGATCCCCATTATTGATACTGCGCTTGCGATCATTCGTCGCAAGCTCGCGGGGAGGAAGATGTCTGATCCTGATGCGGACCATCTGCACCATATGCTCAAACGAGCCTTTGGTGTCAAGGGGGCGGTGTTTACGCTTTATGGGATCGGATTGGTGTTTTGTTTGCTTGGGGTGATGCTCAGCTATTTCCGCGGGCGGTTGATTTATGCGTTGGTGCTGATGATCGCGTCGTATATTGGTGTATATGCGATCAAGGTTGCTCGCCAATCGCATATGATTCATGAGGCGAGCATCGGCAGGTCTCGGAAAAAGCAGGGCAATCAAGATACATCTGATCGCACGCCCAAAGAAGATACCACTGGTGACGGCAAGGTTGCCTCACACTAATAGCACAGCCAACTCACCGGAGAATATCATGACCAAAGCTCAACGCAAACCATTCGTCGGCGGCAACTGGAAAATGAACACCAACGCTCAATCGGCAGCGGATCTGATTGCTGGTGTCCAGAGCGGGCTGACTACTGACACAGTGGATGTGGCTGTGTATGTTCCGTTTGTGTATCTCCGTGAGATCGGCGCTAAATGTGAGGGGTCGAGTGTGCTCGTCGGTGCACAGGACTGCTGGCATGAATCTAATGGCGCGTTCACCGGCGAGATATCAACCGAGATGCTTGCTGATTGCAGAGTCAAATCCGTCTTGACCGGACACTCTGAGCGGCGGCATGTGATTGGCGAATCTGATGAGCTCATCAATCTCAAGACCAAAGCGGCACTGGCTGATGGATTCGTCACGGTGTTGTGTGTGGGCGAGACCCTTGAGCAACGGGAAAACGGGCAGACCGATGCGATCAATGAAGCTCAGATCCGTGCGGGGCTCAAGGATGTTGAGAAATCGTCGCTGGGCTCGGTGGTGATTGCCTATGAGCCTGTTTGGGCGATTGGGACTGGAAAGACCGCGACGCCTGAAGATGCCCAGAATGCTCACCGGACGATCCGTGCGTTGATCGCTTCGATGTATGACCAAGAGGTGGCGGATGCGATGCGGATTATCTATGGCGGGTCGATGAAGCCTGGCAATGCGGGTGAGTTGATGGGGATGGCTGACATCGACGGCGGGCTTATTGGTGGGGCTTCGCTCCAGGCGGAGGACTTCCTTGCCATTATCGATGCTGGCGCTGCCCAGCAGGTCTGAGCCTATGACCCGTGTTCGGGTCTTGTTGTCAAAACACACAATCGGAACAGGGTGAAGTAATCTGAGAGTGCGCCTAGACTTGGCACCGCCTGAGCCTGTGCATTTGGCGGTTCTGAGACTTCACTTTGCTGGGAGCAACGCGTGCCGATTTTCGCTCAACTGACTCAATCAATTTCGAATCCTGCGGCTCTCTCGCTGGGTGCGATTAGCCCGATGATGACCAACTTGCTTATTGGCGCATTTCTCATAGTCAGCATCGTGATGATCTTGCTTGTGCTGGTTCAGCGCCCGCAAGGTGGTGGGCTCAGCGGCGCGTTCGGTGCTGGTGGTGGCGGCGGAGCAGGGCAGACCGCGTTTGGTACAAAAACGGGTGATGTGCTGACCTGGGCGACCATCGGGATCTTTGTGACATTTGTTGGCTTTGCGATCGTGCTCAACTTTGCGACCCGCCCACCCAAGCAGACACGCAATACGCCTGTGGTCTCGGCGCCTGCCCAAACTCTACCTGCTGACGACACACAGTCGGACACAGGAGCTGGCGAGGCGATTGATCTTTCAGGATTGCCTGATGAGGGTGCTGATGAAGTGATCGATAACGAAGCAGTGCAAGAAGCCGATGTTGAGCTTCCTGCTGGCACAGATCTTCCCGTTGGTGATGAATAATAATGAACCTTCCTCGCTTGCGGGCTTTGGGTCTGCGCAGGAGTGTGGTTGACGATCAAACAGGAGTTTGCTTGTGATTCGAAGCATGACTGGTTTTGGAGACGCATCGAGCAATGACACCGGTTCGGTGTACACGGTCGAGGTGCGATCTGTCAATAATAAGTTTCTCAAGACCTCGATCCGGATTCCGGATCGGTTGGCGTCGCTTGAGCCTGAGATTGAGCAGGTTGTCCGGGCGAATGTCTCTCGCGGATCAGTCACCGTCACGGTCAACTGCACCGATACCGATGAGGGGGCTGCTCAGGAAATCAACGCGCCTGCGCTGCGTAAATATGCCCAGCAGATCGCCGATGCGATTGGCGCACCGATCGAATCGATCGCGGTTGCTGATCTTGTCGAACTCCCTGGGGTGTTGTGCCCGCCTAAGGATGAAGAAACTCGGCTCGAACGGACACGCAAGGCGATCCGCCCGTTGATTGAGCTCGCCCTTGAGCATCTTGTGGCAATGCGCACGCGTGAGGGGATTTCACTTCATGATGATCTGATTGGGCATCTTGATATTATTTTAGATCGGCTCAACCAAATCACCGAGATCGCACCCAAGGTGATTAAGGACTACGAGACTCGGCTCAAGGCTCGGATGGAGGCTTTGATCTCCGATGCGGGAGCTGATATTGAGCAATCTGATCTGATCCGTGAGATCGCGGTGTATGCCGAGAAAACAGATATCGCTGAGGAGATCGCCCGGCTCTCTGAGCACCTGATCCATTTCAAGGATTTGCTCAACGATGACGGCTCACGCCCGATCGGCCGCACGATGGACTTCCTTGCCCAAGAGCTCTTGCGTGAAGCGAACACCATCGCATCGAAGAGCCCGGATGCGAAGATGAGCCGACTGATTGTTGAGATCAAGGGCGCGATCGATCGGATCAAGGAACAGGTCCAGAACGCTGAGTAATCTCCGTTTAGCCTTTTAAGAGGGATCACGCGATGCCATCACGCCAACAGCTCAGTCAGCGTGAGATCGACCATGTGCTTGGACATTATAATCTTGGCCCGATTCACTCGATCAATGAGCTTGCGGCCGGGTCGGTGTATTCGCCTAAGGTGGTTGTTGGATCTGATCGTGGCAAGCTGCTGCTCAAACGGCGGGCACGCGGGCTTGATCTGCCGCCTGTTGTCGCGTTTTCTCATGAGGTGATCCTTGGGTGCATTGAGCGAGGTGTGTGTGTGCCGCCGATGCTTGGCACGAAGGCTGACAATAACTCGATGGTACAGTTCGAGGATCATGTGTACGAGTTGTTTGTGTTTATTGACGGGATCGGCTTTGATCGATCGGCTGCGATGATCAATGACCATGCCCGTGAGTCCGGCTCGCTCCTTGGCGAGCTTCACCGGGTGCTCGATCAGATCACGACGAGCTTTGAGGGCCCGGTTGAGCCGACAGCGATCGATACGACTCGGCTCAACACCCTTGGCCAGAGCCTTGGGATCAGCGAACAGACACACGAACACTTTGAGCGGATGCTCGGATATGGTGATGAGCTTGCCAAAGCCAATGCGACAGGGAATGCGATTGTTCATGGAGACTGGCATCCGGGCAACATGATCTATCGCGGCAATAAGATCGTGGCTGTCTGCGACTTTGACAACACGCGGATCGGTTCACGGGTTCGGGAAGTGGCTCAGGCGATGGTGCATTTTTCGCTCAAAGCTCCTGCTCAGGGTCAACGGGCACAGGATTGTGACCCGGCTCCTGAGCTTGGTGCACTCAAGCATTTTTGGGGCGGATATTGCAGTGCGTATGCGGATGAATCGCTCGCCCCGATGAATCCATCGGCGTGCTCGTTGCGGGCGTGTGCTGGGCTGATGGGCCCGGCGATGATCGACGAGGCGCTTGCAGCGGTGCCCGCACAAAGCTCAAATGGTCCCAGTGAACAAACCCGCTCGATGCTCGTCGCGGTGGCACGCAAAGCGTTGTGGCTCGATGAGCATCAGAGCGAACTGATTACGAAACTGCACAAAAGCTGAACCGGTGAGCGTTGCACCCGATATAGTTGTGTGATGAACAAACGCTTCAAATGTTATCAAACGGTTCTCAGCATGGGCATCGCCATGTCTGTGTGTCAGGCATCGGCTCAGCCCGATGAGCATGTCCGCGGGCTTGTGGATCAGCTTGATTCGCAGTCTTGGCTTGAACGGGATTTGGCGACGCTTGATCTTGCCAATAGCCTTGAAGAGATTTCGCTGAGTGATTTGGAGTTCTACCTTGGTGACATGACCTTGTCGCATGAACAGCGGACACGATTGGTGCTCGCGTGCCAGCAGCGATTCCAGACACATCCCAAGGGCGGGCTCGGGGTTTCGTTTGGGGTAATCCGTGTCGGGGCGATCGAGGTGGTGCCGATACGCAATAACCCAAACTTCCCCGCGAGCGAGATGCTCAATCCCGGTGATGTGATTGCTCGTGTGGGTGACGAGATACTTATGAACTCGTTTGATCTGCGGGCGCAAATTTTGAGCAGAGAGCCCGGCGAGATGCTGCCTGTGACCGTGATCCGCAATGGAAAACCGATCAAGATGGAACTGCCTTTGGGTTCGTATGGCGAGTTGACCGGGGCGGCGAGGCTTGAGCCCGGGATTGCACGAAGAGCACTGGCATTCCGATGGGCTCGCAAAGGGATCGTTGTACCTGAATCAAACTTGATCGGATCAAAGATCAGTTCGGATCAATGGATCGCTGCGGCATTCCCCAAGGGGTCGGCTCCCGATCCGCGTTCGCCGAGACGGCAGCTTGCGACGGCGATGATCGGCGGGGCTGGAAGGCTGATTGAAACGGGGCTGATGACAACACCCCGGCGGATCAAGGCTTGGGAGTCGATTGGGGCAGCTACCGATATCATGAGCAGATTTGCGATCAAGCTCGCGGGCAAGAACCTTCAAGCGATCGATGCCCAGCGTGAGCTGCTCGAAATTGAGGCTGGTCAGATTCAGGTTGATTTAGAAGATGAACTCGATGAGCAAGTACGCAAAGCATTGCAGGAAACACTCGATTCACATCAAGCACTCATTGATGATTATGTCTCTCAGGTGGAGCAGCTCAAGGCGAATAAGGGCGAAGGCTCAAAGAGTTTGATCAACAAGACACTCACCAAACCTGATCGCCCTTGAGTTTGTGATGAGTGCTTTACGCATCTGATTCGAGCATGGCGAGCACTTGGGCGACGGCTGCTCTTCCGGTGACGATTGATTCGTGCGCTGTATCATTTTCTGTGAGTTCGAGTGCCCGTTTGCAGCGGTCGATGCATTTTTTCTTCATTGATTCTTTGGGGATGTCGAGCCCGTTGTCGTAGACATCGGCGAGCTTAACCAATCTTCCTTGCCAAGGTCCGATCGCGAGGCGTTTGTCGTAGTCTGCCTCGCGCTTTGATTCGCGTAAGAGCATGTTCTTGGTGAGCACCGCGACACAGTCAGCGATCTCGCGGCCGAAGCGTTTTTCGATCGCGTCGTAGTCGGTACGGGTGTCTTCGATGGTGTCATGGAGCAGCGCGGCGCACAGGGCGACCTCGTTGGTGCACCCAAAGACCTGCCCTAAGACCAGTGCCACCCGGAATGGGTGAGCGATATAGGGCGTCTTCTTGTCCTTGCGGAACTGATGGTTGTGGGCGCGGGCGGCGTAGGACGCTGCATGCTGCCAACGAGAAACACATATAGGAGAGTCTGTCGTTTTCATGCAAAATCATATCGCTGTGAAAAGAAAAAAGCCACGCATTCACTTTGAGCAAGTACATGCGTGGCTTTGTTTTTTAATATACCGCTATCAAATCGCTCGATTACATGCGTTCGACAATGACTCTGACCTTGCTTGGTGATGAGCCGAACTCGTCAAAGATGGTCAGCTCATTTTCTTCATCGGTGTTGAGCCATGCGCTCGGGATTGCCAAAGGTATTGCTGGTTCGACGGCTTTGCCCTCGTTGGTTTCGACGAAGTAGCGTCCGATCGCGTGCCCATTGACATAGACCTGTCCTTTGGACATGCCTGCCATATCAAGATATAAGGCGACCTTCACCGACGGGGTATCGAACGATGTCCGCCACCAGGATGGGGCCTTGGCGCTCTTGAGCTTGGCTTTGGCGATCGAATCGAACTCGACCTCTGCGGGGGTCTCCCACTTGGCGAATGACCACTCGCATTTATCGGTGATTGAGTTGGACGCTTCGATAAAGCTGCCCTGATCAACCATCAGCTTGAGCGCCGATTCGATATATGCATCGCCGTCGTCTGAGATCGCGTTATTCTCGAATGCGATCTGGAGCGTGTTGTTGCCCCGGTTGATTGTTTCGTGATCGAGCACGAGACGCTGGCGTTTGTTGGCATCATACAAGCGGATTGGTTCGTCGTTGAGGATGATCATGGTCCGCACAGAGTATGCGGGGATATCGACGATGATCGATGATTTCTTGAGGTGCTTGAATGTCCATGTAATCCGACCATGATGGGTTGAATCGCCGGGTTGGAGCCCGAAG
>JAESSR010000133.1 GCA_016764015.1 Phycisphaerales bacterium | reverse complement strand
GCACGGGCTCGAAACCTACAAGGTCGCCGAGATCGTCAAAGAGCACGCAATCGGCGCCTCCATCTTCTCCGACTGGTGGGCCTACAAAGTCGAAGTGACAGACGCCATCCCATACGCCGGCCCAATCAACCACGAGGTCGGTCTCTTAACCAGTTTCAACTCCGACTCCGACGACCTCGCTCGGCGCATGAATGTCGAAGCCGCCAAAGCACTCAAATACGCCCGCGCATCTGGAATCGCAATGACCAAGCAAGAAGCACTCGCCTTCGTCACCACCAACCCCGCCATCCAGCTCGGCATCATCGACCGCGTCGGCACCCTCGAGCCCGGCAAAGACGCCGACCTCGTCGTCTGGACCGGCCATCCCCTCTCATCCCTCTCCCGCCCCGAGATGACCTTCGTCGATGGCCGACTCATGTTCTCACGCGAGATGGATAAAACCCTCCGCGCCAAAAACACAGCCGAACGCCAACGACTCATCCAGAACATACTCCGCGAGGGCAAACCCAAGACCGAGGACGAATCAGACGATTCCGAACACGATCACGATCTCGTCGACACCCCAGACCACCTCCATCAGGTCAACGCCCAAGGCGACTGCGGCTGCAACCAACTCCTCCCCCGCCTTCAACACCGATTACTAACTCTTGGTAGAACGGGCTTCCAGCCCGTTTCTTCTCATTGTTTTCCTCTCTCCATTCCCAACCACATAGATAAACCCACCCCATGAATTACACAACAACACTCATCGCAACCCTCGCACTCGCAGCAACAACGGCAAGCGCCCAAGACCTTGAACATTCCGCCCCCGAACAAGACCACCCTATCTTCCTCGTCGGCGCCACCGTCCACACCGTCTCCAACGGCATCATCGAAAACGGCGTCGTCTCCATCAACGAAGGCAAGATCGGGATCGTCGCAGAGCACGACATCATGTCCCGAATCCAACTCTCCGCTGATTCCGAGATCATCGACCTCACCGGCATGCACCTCTACCCTGGCATGATCGATTCCATTACCACACTCGGACTCCAAGAAATTTCCGCCGTCCGCGCCATGAACGACTACAACGAAGTCGGCGACATGACCCCAGAGGTCCGCGCCTATATCTCGGTGAATCCAGACTCAACAGTCATCCCCACTGCCCGTTCCAACGGCATCCTCACCTTCGGGGTCTTCCCAACCCGAGGCACCATACCCGGACGCGCCTCGATCCTCCAAGCCGATGGCTGGACCAACGAAGACATGGCCCTCGTCCGCGACGCCGGCGTAATCCTCAACTGGCCCCGCATGCGCCCCACCGGCAGCAATAAAAACAAAGCCAAAGAGCGCCGAGACCAAACCCTCGAAAACATCAACACCATCTTCGACAACGCAACCTCGTATGCAGCTACCCACAACGAAGTTGATCTCCAACTCGAAGCCCTCGCAACCGTGCTGCCGTCGCATGATGCAGACAACCCGCAGAACCCAATCTTCATCAACGCCAACAACTACGACCAGATCACCGCCGCGATCAACTGGGCAACCTCACGCGATCTCAATCCCATCATCGTCGGCGGGCGCGACGCACCCCTCTGCACCGACCTGCTCCTCTCCACCAACACCCCCGTCATCATCGGAGGCACCTACAACCAACCCAAACGCGCCGACTCTGCCTACGACCAGCCCTGCAACCTGCCCGCCAAACTCGAAGCGGCCGGCGTCCTCTGGTCGCTGAGCATGTCCGGCAGACACGCCCACGAACGCAACCTCCCAGAAGCCATCGCCATCTCCGTCGCCCACGGCTCAGATTATGATTTCACAACCGAAGCCGCTCTCCGAGGCATCACCCTCAACGCAGCAACTATCTTGGGGCTCGGTGACCAACTCGGCTCCATCGAATCCGGAAAATACGCCACTCTGTTTGTTTCCGACGCCGACATCCTCAATGTGACTTCAATCGTCACCCACGCCTGGATCCAAGGCCGATCAATCGACCTCTCCAACAAACAAACCGATCTCCGAGACAAATACCGCGAAAAATACCGCCAACTCGACATGATCGAATCTGATAATTGATTTAATCATCATCTGCCAAGGACTCAATTATTTGAACGACCTTGTTGAGTGTCTTTGTAGAGAGATAACCCCGTTTGTGCACGATCTGTGATACATCAAGTGAATCGACCCAATCACAATAAGCCACACTTTCTAATACCAAACCAGTTGATGGATGCCCGAGAGGATCTGATGGCAACCGAACACAAGTATGCGGAATAGGCGTTGGAAATCTGCTACTAATCGCGCAGAACACCACGCTTCCGTCCTCTTCAATCCCAACGATAATCAATGGGCGTTGCTTACTATTCTGACCTCGCGGGTCAGCGATGACTGCTTCAACTATTGCACCCAATCTAATTTCGGATGGATCAATAGCCAAGGCTCACGCACCTTCTGCCAAGAACGGGCTTGGCTCATCAAACCATTCCTGATTTGGCTTTGTTCGCTTAAACTTCCGAACGCCCTTTGGAGCAATTGACTCAAAGTATCCCAGTAATGCTGCTTCTGTGATTTCTTCCTGCCCATGACTCGGAAGAAAACGCTTATCCCATGCATCTTTCCATGGCGATTCTTCGTGAGTCATCCCTCGTAATCGAATTGCTGAATGTGAACGATAATCTAACCAGACGCTTGCAATGAATGCTTTTAAATCAGAATCCACTTCACCTTTTTCAAGCTGACTCAAATCAATCGGTTTTTTTCCATTATCCTTCAACTGTCGGTATAAGACGGGGACTACTGGGCCATGCTCCCATGCTTCTAGCCTATCATCAAATGCTCTTTGACCACGGCGGGCGAGCGACCACCCCTGCACATAGTACAGCAGCTTTTGCAGTCTCATATGGGTCATCGGTTCTTGGTCAACATCACGGTCTTGCTCCGCAAGTTCAATCAAAATTCGAGCCACATTAGCTGCTGTTGGTTTTGAATCTATATTCTTCATCAGTATCTCTATTATCGGTGGCATTCCTCTTTTTTCCATCTAATTCTACGAACGAAACGCAAAAATGTTCTAGACAAGAACAATAACTCACTAAAAAACAACAACTTAACGATCACTAGTCACCTTCACCGCATCACATATTCATCCTGCAGCACAACCGCCTCGCCATCAGCCTTCGATGTCCTGAACAGCACACGCACGCGAGCACCAATCGCCTCTTGTGTTTCAACCGAGTCACTCAACCACCCCGGCAACCCGCCAATCACAAATCGGTAGGTCCGGGTCGCCGAATCGAAGTACGACACATTGACCTCGATATCCCGAAGATCAATATCCCATCTCGTCCCACGATTCCCGACCACACTCGTCGCACTTTCTTTGCGAAGCTGGACCTGAACCTGCCCAACACCCTTGACTGTATCGCCCCAAGGGTCTTTGAGCTCAACATGCAGAATCATCACAGCCTGACCATCGGCATCGAGTTCAGTATGCGTCAACGGATGCACCCGCATGACCGATGGTCGGAACGGCCCGGGCACCGCGAGCAGATCATCCGTCCGCACGATTTGCTCTTGAAAAATGAAGCTGGTACTACAACCACCGATGTACACCATGGGCAGCATGCTCAGCAAGCAAATACATGCGCCAAACCCGAGTTGTTTTCTGCCAATCTTCACACCTAAGTGTAGGTTCCTTTCCTCCTTGTCGCCGGGTTCGTGTCATTGAGTTCAAGTCAGCCTCCCGTTCATCCTTTCAATCGCGGCTCCGAGTTCACGCTGACCACCTTCAATCCCAGCCAGCGCCTTCGTATTCTCCCGTACAACCTCGATCAGCACCCGCTGACCCTCATCCTGGCGAATCAGCTTCGTGTGTGCTTCGGTGATCTGGCGTTCTCGATCCGCCGATGCCCGCCGTTCGCTCAACCACATCCAGCACACCAACCCCGCGACCCCAAACTGCGTCATCGCCCCCATGATCTCTGCTTCCATTCCAACCTCCTACAGCCATTGAACACTACCCAGACGCCAAACGACCAAAGGTCGCAACATACCCAACACTGATCTCTCGCCCACGCGCAATCTCCCCGTCTTCTTCAATCGTCAACAGCGTCATACCCGCCCACTGATGCCCATGCCCATCCTCAAGCACCCCAGGATTCACACCCGGACCCGTTTGATCAAGCAACGCATCACGCACCAACCACAGCCCCGCCTCACTCGACGCTACCAACCGACCACGCACCTCAACTCGCAACTCAAGATCACCAAACTGCGCCGTCCCCGCTTCAGAAGCACTCCCAACAATCGCTGCCAACGAAATGATCCGCCGCCCTTGCCGACCCACCACAAACCGGTGCGCCCCCGAACCAAATACATCAATACCAAGATACGAACTCCCCATCACACGCTCCTAAAGATTACTAACCGTAATCGGATCAACCGATCCATCGCTGCTCACCGCAATCAACGAGATCACCCGCGTGCTCCCAAAGTCGCTCACCCGATGAAGCACCGACTCCACCACCGCGTCCGCCTTAACCTTGACACGATCCGCATCCGAACCCGCACTCCCAATAAATGAAAACTCATCCATATCCCCCGGCAGCGGATCCTCAAAGTCATCCCCATCAATCTCCTGGCTCACCCGGATCACCGCCCGCTGACGAACCACATCGACAAACACCAGATGCGCCCCAAAGTCATCCCACTCGTCAACCGTCTTCGATGACAACCGATCGACCGTCACCCGCGACACCTTCGACCATACACTGCTCCCAAACTTCACCTCGTCGGGTCTCAACACAACCATTGCCCCACCATCCTTTCTCTTCTTCTCATCACCCTCGGCTCAATACAAACGCATTGGGTCTCCGCTTGGTCTCAGCAATCCCATCACCATCCAAATCAATCATCGCAACGACCCGCTCACGCTCCGATCGAAACCGCTCTTGATACATCTTCGCCCGCTGATCAAACTTCTCGCCGCCCCTGCCCGGTGCGCCTGCGCCCGCATAAATCAAATGCAGCGCCCCCAACGCTTCGAGCCGAACCAACGCACCTGGATTCGTCACCGATGATTCACCAAGCCCATCATCCTCTCCATCGAGCCCGATCATCGCCAGCACCTGCCGATGCACAATCCCAAGCTGTGGCCCATACCAATACACCTCCACTTTACGATTGGTCCCATCCAAACCAGCAATCGCATTGCTCGACACATCCGCCCGCATCAACGACACCGTCGCCTGCGTATCGCTCTCCACACTCACCACTTCAAGAACAACACCATCAAACAACACCACATGACCCGCACCAACCCCCGCACCAATAAACGAACCAGTATTGATCGTCAACGCCGTCCCCACCACCGTCCCCGTCGTAAGCACCACCCGCTGACTCATCCAAGCCACATCCCGGTGCAACCCCGGCTCAAGCACATACAAATCTCGATCCTTCGCAAACATCATTACCTCTCTTTCAATTTTCTACTTCACTCAATATGCCCGGACGGGCACCCATCCCGCCCGGGCCACAAGCCCCAGCGCCCCCGCTGAAACCCCGCATCCACTCGCTGTCGTTTCCAACAGCATCGCCGCTCATGGTGGCACAGGCGTCCCGCCTGTGGTCTTCATCACAAACTTAACAACTCAAATCACACACCAAGACCACTCACCATCCCATGCGCATTCTCGTTCTTGATCTCTGAGGTATACTCACCAATCACCTGACCAGAGATCGAATCCCCAGTCGATGCCAGAGGCTTATAATGAAAACTCCGCCCCTGCATCGGCAACACTGAAATCCGTGAACTATCAAGCAACAGCACCGCATCGCTCGGCACCCATCGGCTCATCACCACCCGACACACCCCAAAGTCACTCTCATACACACTGATCAAATCCGAATAAGTCTGATCGTCAGGCAGGTACGCCCGTGACCCGCTCGCAAACGAGTTGATCTTCCGCTTCTGCGCCCCACCAACGAGAATCGTATCGACCCCGCCACTGGACTGATCCCAAATCTGCTTGAGCGCCGCGTTGAGAATCCCCTCGGTCAGTTCATCACTCGCTGCACCATCGCCATCAGGAATCCCAGCCAAGCCCGGCTCAAACAGATTCGTCGAAAGCGAATGCACAATCCCATTCATCGATCGACGCACCGTGCTCGATCCCTGCCCGTCACTCGCCGGCGCCACGCCATTAATCACACAGTTCTCAAGATCACGAAGCAACTCACGCATCCGCTCTTGCTTCTGATAATCAACCTCATCGGCAATCCCATACGCCCGGCTCGCTTGGAGCGAACCCGACACATCAATCCCCGCTGTAAAAATCTGCGTGAAGTTGCTCTGCCGTGATCGGTTCGTAAACCTCGCATCGGGCGCGTCATCGCCTTCAAGTGCTGCATTGCCCAGAATCGTCAGCTCCATATTGTCCGCCAAGGTTTCCCCAGCCGTCGCGCCATACCCACGGATGACCGCGAGTTGGTTCGATCCACCAACCACCGCCACGATCATCATCACCTCGCTGCTCTGCCCAGGACGAATCAAATCGCCCACCCGGAACACGCTCGCATCATCAACAACCAACGACGATGCCGTCTCCGGATCAGGTTAAATGTACTTTGATTGAGCTGTCCCTTGTTTGGAAGCAGCGCATCCTCAATCCACTCATGCACCGTCGACATCGCTGCCCGCTTGGCATCACCCAAATGATCCAACAACGGCGTCTCAAACGGGCTCACAATCCCGATGATATCGCTCACATCTTCAACCAACTCGGGCAACCCCGCCCCCGCTCCATAACTCGCCTTACCTGTAAATGCCATTCAAAGCCTCCCTTTCAAAGTCTCGCTTTTCAATCATCCAAATCAAATCCACTACCAAACTCACTGCCAATCTCATTGCCCTCGTCGCACCCGCAGATACCGCAGCAACTCGCTGCGATCACCACTCGATCGCGCATTGTGCGCCATCGATTCCAACTCATCATCCCCGCTGCGCACCGCCGTCGGCCCCATAGATACCCCGTGCGTATTCCTGCTCTTCTTGCTCGCAAACAAGAACGGCTTACGATCACACAACTCACGCACCGCGATCGAAACATCGGGCGCATCCATCTGATCAATCGTCGCCTCGGTCAACAGCCTCGCGGTCTCCATGTCAATCGTTTTCGCTGCTGTCAGTTCACGATCAATCTCGCCCTTGCGCTCAACCATCTTCACCGCGTCATTGGCCGATACCAACTCGCCTTCAAGCTCGCCAACACGCGCCTCAAGCTCTTCCACCTTTTCCTCAGCCTCCTGAGCCTTCGCCTTCCAGATCACCTCTTCGTTGATCGGGACACTGTTCGCTGCCTCAACCGCAGGCTCGCCCCCGCCACCAAGCTCACCTTGCCCGCCCTGCCCTTGCTTCGCCATCACTCGCTCCTTTATTCTTCTTGGTAGAACGGGCATCCTGCCCGTTTCTTGATTTTTCACTCATCAACTCACTCATCTACACAACACCCGGATCAGCATCACCCAACCCAATCTCATCGATCACATCCTGCGCATCAAACCCAAGCTCAACCTTCGCCTTGCCCGCAGCGATCACCGTCTGAACATCATCAATCACAGGCAGCCCGCCCCACACAACCCGCAATCCACGATCGCGCTGCTCGGTCTTGAGCACCCCCGACGCATCGAGCACATCAAGCACCATCTTGCTCGCCTGCTCGATCCCCCGCCCATACCCAACGCGCTTACGCATCGTTTTGGCAATCAAGCTCATCAGTGTGATTCGCAACGCATTACCACTCGACAAGTTCCCCAGCTTGGCCTGCACATTGCCCCCCGCAACCGGAGGCACCCCACTAATCTTGTTCATCGCCTCGCGGATCTCACCAATATGAGCCTCCTCGCTCGGGCTGCTCGCATCGCCACCAAAGCTATGAATCTCCGCATCAGGATTGTCCGTGCTCCACACCACCCCAGGACCAACACTGCTCCCGCCGAATCCCTCGATCCCCTTTGCAAGGTACATCTTGAAACTCTGCATCGTCACCCGGCTCGCCCGATCGCTCAATCTCGTATTGAGTTCATCCTGCAACCCAACAAGCGCCTCCACCTCGCCGATCCCGCCATACACAAACGGCTGACTCATATTCTGAATATGAACAATCGGCACCGTTCCATCGAGCAACTTCCACTCATCGCCATCCACCCGCTCGCCATCAACAAACCGCGCCCACCCATCACGCGTGAACACCTCGGTCACCAACTGCGTTCTTCGATTCTCAGTTTCGTTCTTCGTGTTCTTGCGCCGACTAATCCCAAGCCCATTGCGCTTCGTCTTTGTCTTCGATTGTTCAGCATGCCCAACCTCGCGCTCCACATGCACCGCATACACATCAATCTCTCGATAGTCACTCGCCGACATCATCGCGACTCCGCGACGGGCATCGATGGGCTCGATCGAAATCCACTTGCTCGCATCCCATGCCCGCGACCCAGCAAGTTCATCCTCATTGACACGAACCAACAAATCAACATGCCCAAACACATGCCCAAGCGTTGCGATATCTTGCATCAGCGATATCCCGCCGCTCGATTCCCAGATGGATTCAAGCACCTCTTCGATCGCTTCCTTAGTTTCTTTGTTCTCGGCGAGCGATTCAATCCGCACCGGCGAACCAAACATAAAATCCACCATCGTCGCGACGCGCCAACCAATATCATTCTCGATCACCACCTCACGCCGACCCCGCTCGTTGCCGATCCCCGCCCCAACCGAGTTGCCTACACCAACAATCCGAGTCGGCAGCCCAACCTCCTGCGCCGAGCGATACCACCCGCGCCCTTGTCCATTCCCATCGCCAACAAGACCTGCCTGCCGAACCAGCTCGATCGGGTTTCTGTAATACGCCCACATCTTCTCATACCGAGACACATCTCGGTTCACATGCTCACGAATCGCAAGCTGCACAAGCGCCCACAAGGGGTCCGCGTTTCCATTCACCTTCATAAGCTGGTCCGACATCAGGTCTCTCCTCCACCACTTCCCTGCGTGCATGATTTAAACTTCACACGCTTACACCAATGCAGCCCCTGACCCGATGTGTGCGCACGAAACCGGGACCTACCAACACACCAACTCGTTGTAAGTCACGCACTGATCTGCACTAAAAATTATTTTGATTTATCTCAACCTGCGCCATTCACAGAACCAACTTGTGCGCACAAAGCCGTGCACTCCGGGTATCTATGAGAACACAATCCGCGCATAAAAATACCCGCACAGTGTGCAGGCTCAATCATGGCTACTCATTGCCCGTTAGTTGCCGATCATCTCGACCACCGCTGCATCATCCAGATTGACAATCACGATCTCACCATCAGCCTTCTTGAGCTCAATCCGATCCAGCCAGAGCTTCTTATCGCGTGAATGGGCATACCAAGACCCGGTCTTGGACTGCCCCATCCGCAGCACCTCACCCTCAATCACAAACGAGCTAGGCCCATTCCCGAGCGATAACTGCTTGGTGACGCGCACCATTGATCCAACCCCATACGCCTGCCCGCTACTTTGCACTGATTCACTCATTACCAACTATAGCATCCCACCCATTCCCAGCCTCCTTCTCCCTCTTCCCCATTGCCTATTCCCCATTGCCCATTGCCATCCCTCCCCACAATCCCCGATTCTGATCCAACATCCCCCTTTGAACCGATATCGGAAGCATGTACCCGGATTTCCCAGCCTCCAACCCGCACCATCGGCATGATCGGTACCGCGATTACGATTTAGGCTTGAGTCATGTCAGCTTCCCGACGATGTGTATACCACGCTCAATGGTGCACACCCTTGTCTATGGAGGTTATCGATGCCTTATCTGAAACTATCTCGGGATGAACAAGAGACACCCGCCCCCCAGCCCCTGCCCTTTGACAGCTCTGCAAAGACCTGGAAAACAGCAGGGCAAGGCAACGAAAACAGCAACGAAAACGCCCAAGGAGACTCACAAATGAACAGCATCGCCAGAGTAGAACAAGCACTCGACCGAGTCGAAAACACCTTCGAGTCACTCAGCGATCAGGTTGGCGAACTCTGCGAACCGATCCTGATCTCCGACTGGCTCATCGCAGACGACGACGATCCGTGTGCCGCCTGAGCAACTTGAGAACAAAAGCATACAAAAACCACGGCCATCAGTCGTGGTTTTTCTGTTTCGATCACAAATATGTTCTTGAGGCATCAATCGCCCCGGATCTTCACCACCACAAGCGTCTCGTCATCAGCCTGATCCGCCAGCCCTACAAACTGACGCATCGACCAAAATATTCGTTCAAGCACCTGCTCTGCGCTCGCGTCAGGAGTCTCTTCGAGAAACTCAAGAATCGATGCCTCTAACCGATGTCTACGGAATCGTTCTAAATCAAAGTTCGTCGCGTCCGTAATCCCATCGGTATACGCGATCAAATAATCGCCGCCCAGAAGCTCAACCGTGTGCATCGTGTATTCTTCATGAGCAAGCACCCCCACCACGAGCCCTTCACCCTCAAGCGTCCGCGCCCGCCATCGCCCATCGTCATCTCGCCGAATCAACAAAGGCGATTCATGCCCGGCAACAACATACCGCATCATCAACGATTCAGGATCGATCATACCATACCAAATCGTCACGAACTCCGACACCGTGGTGTCCCTATGCACCGCATCATTGGTCCGAATCATCACCCGTGAAAGATCATCGCTCAGCTCTGCATACGCCCGGAGTGTCGCGCGCACAGCACTCATCAACAACCCCGCAACCACGCCCTTGCCGACAACATCACCAACCAAAACCCCGAGCTGATCGCGCACATCGAAGAGATCATAAAAATCGCCTCCGATCTCTTGGCTCGGACGATACCTCGCTGCAAGCTCAATCTGATCATGCACCGGGGTAGTCTCAGGCAACATCCGTTTCTGAACCGCGCCCGCAATCCGCAACGAACGGCGCGTCCGTCGTTCGCGTGCTTGGAGCCGAAGCAACCTTGCCTGCTCAACCGCTGCCCCCGCCGACTCAGCGATCGAGCGGATCAACTGGCGCTCACCCAAGGAAAACTCGCGAGCATTCCGAGAATAGAGCCGAATCACTCCAATGGGTCGTCCGTCAAAGACCATCCCCGTGCCCAAGAAAGCGATCAGCCCTTCCTCCTGGCAACTCGTAGGCACAAGCACCCGCTCATCAACGGTCAAATCCTTCGAAGTGACCACCTCGCCACCCAAACTCTGACGATCAAACAACCGATCCTTGGACAAGGGCACCGGGTTGCTCAGCCAATCTTCCCCTAGACCGACCGATGCCGATCGACGCAACTCATTCTCAAGCTCTTCGTGCTGAATCCCCGCCGAATCTTCAGGCAACAACATAATCGCGCCCGCATCAAGATTGAGCACTTCAAGTGCAAGATCGAGCGTCAGCCCGAGCATGTCGCCAACCCGTCCGCCCTTGGCTAATAACGAGGACAGTTTATAGAGCACGCCGATCTCATTGACCCTGTAGCGAAGCTGCGAAACATCGGAGCACATCTCAGAAGCCGTCACCGCGATGAGCGTGCCGATCTGCTCGATCAACGCCTGCTCTTTTTCACCCACACCAATAGATTGATACACAACAACCGCCCCGAGCGATTCATCCGCAACAACAATCGGCATCACCGTAGCATCATGAGGAACCGGACGCACTGTCCCCCCATTGCCTAGCCCATCGCCCACTCCAACAGATGAATCGAGCACCAACCCACGCTCATCGCGCAGCTCGATCTCGATGCCGCTCAACTCAGAAAGCGATGCACACAGCGAAGAAATCGTGCCCGTTGTCCAGTAGTCGCGTAGCGAGTGTCCCTTGGGACGATCAAAATCATCACTCGATTTCTTCATCGCTTCGTTATTATTCTCGCTCTGTCTCGGTGTGAGCATCTGGTGAGCTTGGCCGTGAACCCGGTTGTGAGCCTGGTTCTTCCGGATTCGCCCATAACTGAGCGAGCACGCTGGCGAATCGGCGATCCGCATCAGACCCTAACTCCATGACCATCGCCAATCCAGCATCGAGCGATTCACGATCCTCAACCTGATACCCGAGATACGCAAGCAACAACGATGCCGATATCCGAACACGATCACTATCCATCGTCCGCGAGGAGAACTCAGGCATCGAGATCCCCGCCCGCTCCTTGAGCCGTTCGAGCAATGTCTCGATGCGTTCTGGCGCTGGCAACAGCTCACCTGTATACCGCGAAGCGATCATCTCAGGGTACTGGGTAAAGAGTGCCTGCAGGTTCGCCGAAGCGCTCAGCACCATCCCCGCCCCGATCTGAGCATGGAACCGCCCGAGCTGCGAAGATACATCGCCAGGACGGATCGACAACGCGTGCGTGAAGCGTTCCTCAGCATCAAAGTATCGCCCGTTATGAATCAGCCTTTGACCCGCACTCATGTGCTCGCCAAAGATATCCCGATCGACCGCGCCAGGATCATAATACTGCTCGATCTGTTTGGCCGCTGCCCCGCGCAACACCTCAAGGGTCTCAGGATCAATCGTGATCGCTGTCGGGTCATAAACCTTGGCGCCCGCCGAGTTGGGACCAATCGCATCGAGCGCACTTTGTACCGCCCGATCCACATCCGAGACCGGTTGATTTGTACCGAAATCCGTATTCATAGGCTGCGTAGGATCAATCAACTCAATCGTCCCAGGCTGCTTGCTCGACTTTTCCGAATCAGCATCTGATTGATTATCGCTGTTCACCGGGCTTGCATCAGGATCACCATCGTTGGCCGGCACCGTGCCATAGAGCTTTGCTCGCAGTTCGTTCATCTGCCGGGTCAGCCAATCATTGTTCGATTCATCACTCTTGATCGACGACTGCTCTGGTTTGATATTGCGCTCACGCATAACCTCAACTTGTTGGCGCATTTCCTCGACCAAACCTTCATACGAAGTCGTCATACGCATCGAGACCACGCTCCCGGGTCGCCTGGTCGGTGCTTCCTCTGTAAGTGTATTGGGATTCACTGACGGGCGAGCAACCAGAGGATTCGGTTCTTCCGCCACAGCCATTGGTATCGAAGTAACCCCAAGCAAAGGCGAAGCGATCAGTCCGATCGGTTTCCGATTCACTCCTTCTCGATACAGAGACAACAACGCAGGCTGAAGATTCAAAGTCGTTGAATAAGTCGATGAAGACCGAAGTGTCCCGAGCATCGATCCCATTTCGTATTCCGGCTCATACCCAGACGCATACGCCGAGTTTGTCACAGGCACACTCAGATTCTTGCCACGGAGATCCAAAGTCGAAGACTCCGGATCGATCCCGATCACCGCCGAGTTGCCCATCTGGCTTGAAGCGCCGCGCCCGGCTAAGTTTGCCGGGTAATACCGATCACGCGACACAGACAGATTCCCCATCAGATTCCGAGGCGGCGCCGCCCCGGTGGTCAACGCAAACTGGTACTGAACCGCATCAGTCCCACGGATCCCCATACCGGCGAGCCCAGAATAAAGTGAATCACGCCGAAACGCAAAGAGTGAATCAGAGCCCAACGCCCCCGAAAACTCGCCCGCTGCACGATACCCCAGATCACCCCGAAAACTCAGCCCGCCTGGAGCATTGCCCGTTGCGATTGAGTTGCGAAAACGCAGCTCCTCAGCAAAGTTAGGACGCTGAAAGTTTCTCGTCCCACGCTGCCCGGTATTGGCATCGAGCGCATGTCCATCGCCGAGCGCAGTTTGGGCACTCGCTGATGAGCCAAGCACGCCTATCGCCACCACTAGCCCCGCCAAAGACGGGGAACTCAACAGGCATGATCTTCTTGGTTTCAATCTGGGCATGGGCTACTCCTAATAGGCTCCTCATATCATACTCGGTTCGATACCCATTGGGTTCATAGAAAGTCCCCCCAAGGAGCGCTGAATATGCCTAATTTGAAGAAAAGCCTCCGATCCAGCTCAGAATCGAAGACTTATGTGGAGAGAACAGAACACTGCTCTGATTGATTTGATTCTCGTCAGCCGAGCGTCAGCCCGCAGATGACTAAAAAATCAGCGTTTAAATGCTTCCAACCGTGCTCGGAGCCTGCATCATCTCGCGCACTATGGCACACATGTCTTCATCAGCTTCAGAAACAAGCAGATACTGAATCCCGTCGTTTACCCAAGCGAACAAACGAGCACCCGCATCTTGACAAGCCTTGGAATCAATCGTGTAAGTCATGCCCTCTTCCATCGGGAGCAACCCGGGATCAGGTGATACAAACAAGCTCAGCGATATCCGTTGCCCATCGGGCGCAATCGCATCAAATCTCAAGTGCCCAGATCTCGAAGTTGAAGGCACCGAGCAGTCGCCGCCGCCATAAAACTCGATCTTGCCCGCAACCTGATCCATATCTGGTACAACGAGCTGATGCCCGAATACTTCTGTGAAGTAGGCGGTTGCCATATCAATGTCATTACGCACCAGTTTGGCCTGAGCAGCATCATCATCGCGGCACCGATTGTGCTCGCGGACAACAAAGTCACTCACACGATTGTAATAGCTCGCCTGCTGGACATTAAGATGCGCAGGTGCATTGTTTATTGGCAACGATGCACTCTGCCAGATCAGCGTACCAGCCACAACAATGAGCATCGCAGCAGCGACGCCCATCATCGGCGAACGAGACCAGAAGCTTGGTGACTTGGTGTAGGCACTTGCTGCTTCAATCCCTTGTGCAAATGCTTCCTCGTTTTCAGGTGCATTGGCTGCAATCGCCATGATCTTTTCACGAAGCGCATCAGGGCAGCATGGCTTGCTCATCGCACGCCCGCAACAATCTTGCATCGCTTTTTCAAACGCAATCTGCGACTCAGCACACGACTTTGTATCCGGGCACCGGGCCATGTACGCATCGAGCTCTTCACACTGACAGTCAGTGAGTTCGCCATCGGCAGCGGCCCGCAACAACGCAGCGATATTCATCGGCTGCCCGTTTTCCTGTGCGTGCTCGGGATGGTTCTGGTCGTGTGTCATTGCGTTCGTTCGTTCCTTCTTGCCTATTGGGTTTGCCAAATACTTAATCTGGCTCGGATGACAGGAGCCTCAACCCCAGATCATCGACCACTTGTTCATCACTCATCAGCTTGTCAGCCAAGAGCTTACGCGCCCGGTGGAGTCGGCTCATGACGGTGCCAATGGGTACCCCGACGATCTCGGCGATCTCGCGATACTTGAGCCCATCGACGCCCCACAACATGAGTATCTCTCGATACTCATCCTTTAAATCCTCGATCGCCGACTTCAATCGACCATCGACATGCTCCCAATCCAGATCAGACTGATCCCAGACCGGAGGCGGCTCATCGGGCATACGCTCGCTCGATGATTCATTAAAGAACTCGTCAACAGCCATCGGCTGACGCGCTTGCTTCTTAATCCGGGTATAGAAGACATTATGGCAAATCGCAAACAACCACGACCGCATGCCTCCAGACCCGGAAGTTGGATCATCAGGAGCACTCTTGTCCTCAAACCGTTCGATGGTCTGAGGCCGAAATGCCCTCGCGTACACTTCCTGAACCAACTCATCAGCCTCCTCAGGCTGACGCGCCAAATGCAACGCCATGCG
>JAESSR010000132.1 GCA_016764015.1 Phycisphaerales bacterium | reverse complement strand
GTATCTTCATTGAAGACGATGGTTCCTGCGGGCACACGGACGACTTTGTCAGGTGCGCCGGCGCCGGTGCATTGTTTGTTCCCGCCGCCGTCGCCGTTCTCGGCTTTCCAGTCATAGATGCCTCGGAAGTCGATCAGGGTGTTGAGCCCTTCGTTAACCGTGAGGATGACATCGCCGCCTTTGCCGCCATCGCCGCCGTTCGGGCCGCCCTTGGGCATACCTTTGGCTCGTTTGAAAGAGACTTTACCGTTGCCGCCATCGCCGGCGGTGACCTGAATTCGTGCGCGATCTATGAACATAGCGGTGATCGTAGCCCGTTTGAGGGGAAAGGTTGCAGGCAAATGCGCCGAAGATGCCGAATCTACAGAGTTTACGCGCACATTGGTCTCACAGATCAAGTCGCCGTGTCTACAGGCCGATAAGCACTCACGAAAACCATCAAAATAGGAGCCAAACATGACCACTCACCAAATCAACCGTCGCGAGTTTGAACGATTCGCAGTCAATCCAGGCTACACAAGTGCAGGCGTTCGGCTTCATCCCGACGAATCCACCTTCACCCGTGAAGGTCATATCTACGACATCTCCGAAGGCGGAATCTGCTTTGAGCTCGATATCCCGATCGAGCCAGGACAAACCATCTCAATGCGAGTAGATATCCCAACAAACATCGGCGACACCGGCCCAGGTCGGGCTGTCTTTATCACCGGCAATGTTGTCTGGTGCGATATCGAAGAGCCTGGCCCAGCGAAAATGGCAATGGTTATCACTCGGTACGATCGCGAAGGCGACAAGCAGAGGATGATTCGTGCACTTGGTGGCACCGGGTATCAACGGGCAGCCTGAGTTTTCTAAAAATAGAGTCATCCACGGGCACCCATTTGGGTGCTTTTTGTATGGTGCCGTGGTTAATAATCTCGTAGAGATTTTAACTACGATCTTTGAACACTGTTTTACATCGTTGGTGGCGGGTTGTTGATCGAGAAATTGCTCGACACAAGCACGAGCCATTCCGGATTGCCCTTGCCTCGGGGTTTGCCCTTTTTCATCTTGCCGCCAAGCACCGGGCTCTTGGTCCAGTTGAGCACTGTATAGCCAAGTGCATCGAGTGAATCACGCACAGATTCAGCGATCTCTTTGGCGCGATCAGGATCCAGAATCCCACCATCGCCGAGTTCAGATTTCTCGGCTTCATAATGAGGCTTGACAAGCGAGACGATCCGCCCGTCTGGCTTGAGCCACCGGGCGGCAGCATGCAACGCTCGGCTCTGGCGCGTCCAACCCAGATCAATCACTGCCAGATCAATCCCGCCTTGTTCGATGACTTCGCTCACTGGATCAAGATGCAATGCGTTCGACCGTTCATGGATCACCACACGATCATCGGTGCGGAGTTTCCATGCGAACTCGCCGTAGGCGGTGTCGATTGAATGGACACACCGGGCTCCGTTCTGCAGCAAGCAATCTGTAAATCCGCCGGTCGAGCATCCGAAATCAGCACACAGCAGCCCGGTCGGATCAAGGTTGAACTCGCTGAGTGCGTGATGGAGCTTAAGCCCGCCTCTAGAAACAAATACTGGCCCAGAATCTTGAGTTGGCAATGCTTGGTCAGGCGTGCTCATTTCATATCCGTCGTCACACTCGCACTATCCGTTGTGGGTTTAAATACTGAGTCCACACCATTGGGTGTGTGCGTTGGCATCGCAGGCTGGGAGACCGGAGCATGGGTCACAGACACGCCGACAATCGAGATTCCGAGTTCATCTGCTTTTTCGAGCATCGCAAATCGATCAAGCATAATCACATCGCCCGCGGCGATCGCCAAACAAGTGCCCCCGTGCTTGTGCAGGTTTTCTAAGGTTTGAAGTCCAACGGTAGGCACATCGGATCGGCGATCATGCTGAGCACGGGCGCCCTTGACAAGTGTCCACCCGCCGCGTCGGCACAGGTTGCCGGTGCGTTCGATCATCCGGTCGGTGCCTTCGACGGCTTCGACGGAGATCACATCGCGATCGCGGACAGTGAGCGATTGACCGATATCGAGCCGAAGCAACTCAGTAAGCAAAGGCCACACAAAGTCAATATCAGCGCGTTGGTTCGCGGTTGGCTTGGTCGTGGTCATCACCCCGGGTTCGGAGATTTGATTCATGATTGGGAATGTTGAGTCGATGAGGGATACTCCGTTCCGGTCGAGTTCGTCTGCGATCACCTTGAGCACCGCGTGAGAACGCCTGTCATGACGAAGATGCTTGTACCACGCCAATGCTGTCGTGACATCGGGGATATTTTTCACCAGCTTCCACTTCTGGTGCATCAGCTTGGCTTTATCGACCCGCCCGACCATGATGGCATGGTGGACACCCATTTTGTTAAGCCGATGCCCCCAAGAGCGCATCCGTAAAAGTCCGACATCACGAAACGAGGTACACAACTTGGGCAACTCGCTGTCGTATTGAAGATGCAATCCTAATCCGTGAACCTCATGCCCCATCTCTATGAGCCCTTTGGCAACGAATAGAGGGAGGTCGCCGCCGCCGGCGATGAGCCCGATCGGAGTCGGTGGAGGCGGCGGGTCGGGCAAGATGGCGAGTGTGGCAGCCATAGGACGGCGGGTATACCTTTTGATAAGAGATGAAATGCGATGCTTGGTCGTATTCTACTGGAACTGATTTCGGTTCGTTGGATGATTTGACATCAAATACGCTTGTTAGTCAGTGCTATATGGTTCGTGAGTATGGGTTTAGAGCGAGTTGAGTCTATGCCTGTCTCTAGCCGATACATAGAAAACCCATGGCCATTCGTGCAACGCCATCTCGCAACCCCCTCGAAACCGTCACCGACTTGCCCGGTCAACGCCCTTGGCTCGGGATCCAGTTCACCTGCGCCGGTGCGTATCAGCGTGTGTTCCGTTCGTCTGATGGCGAGAAGTACCTCGCGCGGTGTCCAAAGTGTGGCAAGTCGATCACCTTCCGCGTGGGTGATGGCGGGACGAATCAACGATTCTTTGATGTGTCGTGCCGATAGCGTTTCATCCCGGATCAAGTTCGGATTCGCGGATACACTCTGGTATGGCATCAACATCTGCACCCTATGACATTATTCGTACCCAAGATGTATGCGCCCAGAGCGGGCGTGCACTCGAAATCGGCGAGGAGCATATCGCGGCGTTGATAGATTCGCTCGAAGATGAGCCTCTGGTTCGGGTGCTCTATACGCTCGAAGCCTGGGAAAAAGGTCCGAACCTGCCACCCAAATCAGTGATCTTTGGATTCTGGAAACGGACGATTCCTGAATCCGATGAGCAGCCCAAACAACTCGTTTCTGAAGACGAAATGTTCGATCTCTTCGAGCAACTCGGCGAAGCCACCGAGCACAAGCAGCTCGCATTCCGGTACTTACTCACCCTTATCCTGATGCGAAAGAAGAAACTGGTCTTTGAAGGTTCTTCGCCTGAGACCAAAGATCAGCAAGGCGTGCTCGTCGTTCGTCGTCGGCAGAAGGGCGGTGAAGGGCAGCTCTTCGATGTGATCGATCCAGGGCTCGACAACGAAACAATCGCGCAGGCGACTGAGGAACTTGGGCAGGTCATGAATCTCGATGCTGACGGAGGCGTTTGATGCAGATAAATACAAAGTTGGTGCTGGTTGTGTGCGCGTTGGTGCCTGCCGTGTTCATGCTCGGGTGTTCATCGACTAAAAAAATCGATGT
>JAESSR010000131.1 GCA_016764015.1 Phycisphaerales bacterium | reverse complement strand
GACACAACCATGTTCGTCTCGGTCCGTTCTGTCACCAACAACTGGAGCATGTGCAGCGCCATCGCGACATATCGGCCAAATATCTCGGCGTACATCCTGTCCTGATCGTCAAACGCACCCGGCTGTTGCGATTCGATATCCATGATCCCAATGATCCGGTCCGAAACACGCAAAGGCACCGTCAGACTCGAACGCGCCCCCGAGAGCCCGGGTAAGAATCGTTCGTCAGCCGTCGCGTCGTGACAGATATAACTCTTGCCCGTCGCCGCGACATGCCCAGAAATCCCCGAACCCTCGGCCTCAAGATACAAATCAATATCCTGAATCTCCGGGGGCAGCCCAGACTGCATCACCATCTGCAGCTTGTTGCTTCTTTGATCCGTCAAGAAAATTGCGAAGTGATCGAAGTTGAGAATCTCGCTTGAATACCGAACGATCCGTTTTTCGAGCAGTTGCAGCCGCTCCATCGCGTTCATCTCGCGGATCTCTTGCACATCGAGCCGAACGAGTTCAAACCCTGCACGATCCAACGCGCTCATCTTCTTCTGTGCATGTTTGGCAATCGTCACATCACGAACTATCGCCGCCACCCGCCCGGCATGCACACCCGCATCGCCGCGTTCTGCGATGCTGGTGATGTAAATATCATAGACATGGAGCCCATCACCGGAACTCACCTCATGCTTGGTCACCAACGCCCCTTGGGCATCGTGATGCAATGACGACACCGAATCCGCAGCCTGGATACACAACGATCGCACTTCAAGGCGGGTCGCATCATCGAGCCCGCCGAAGTAATCATTGCTCCAGCAAATCTCGCCTTCTGGGTCGATAATACAGATTCCCTCACCAAGTGCTTTAAGCACCGCAGCGAGCCCGGATTCATCGGGCTGGACGACAACCTCGAACCGATTGCCAACGAGCTCTTTGAGCTCTTGGGCCATCATCTGATCACCACCAACGAGAACGAGTTTGGGTTGAGTTTCGACCATTTTCCACCAGAGACTTGGCAGCTTCTTCACAAAGTTGGGCGGCCCAAGACAACATATGTCCGCCCGTTGCGTATATCCTTATGTACTCTATTCGCACGCGAACCCCGGAGGTTCGCCTTGTGTCAATCCTTCTTTGAACCACGATGAACAACATATCGGCTAAGTGCCGACAAAGGCTGTGAAACTCTCATGATTCTTGTCAGAGAAATTTCAAAATCGTTCGGCTCGCTCCACGCGGTCAATAATGTCTCCTTCGAACTCCCCACAGGGCAGATCGCTGGTTTATTAGGACCAAACGGAGCCGGAAAGAGCACCACCATCCGTATGATCACCGGGTTCCTTGCACCAGACAAAGGTTCTATCTCTATTGTTGGACACGACATACAAGATCATGCCCAACAAGCTCAATCCATGATCGGATACCTCCCCGAGAGTGCTCCAATCTACCCAGAGATGAGCGTCAAAGGATACCTCAAGCATCGTGCCAAGCTCTATCGCGTCCCAGGCAGAGAAATCGGACCAGCCATCGAAAAAGCAATGGGCTTGACCCGCATCTCAAATGTCAGCTCCCGTCGCGTCGGACAACTCTCCAAAGGCTACCGCCAACGCGTCGGGCTCGCCGCGGCACTTGTCCACAATCCACAAGTGCTCATCCTCGATGAACCCACCAACGGGCTCGATCCGACCCAAATTCACGATACTCGATCACTCATCCGCGAGCTTTCCGAAAACCGAACCACCCTCGTGTGCTCCCATATCCTCCCCGAGGTCGAGCGAACCTGCGATCGGGTGATTGTGATGGCTGGCGGACAAGTTCGAGCCGATGGCTCCCCGAGCGAACTCATCAACGCATCGCCCGGCCCGGTTCGCTACATCATCGAAATCCGCACAAATCCAAGTGCAGGCATCGAGCACGCATTGCGCATCCTTGCCAGCATCCCCGGCGTTGCCATCGCCAAGCCCTCGCCGATCCAGCCAACCGATGCAGCCAAAGGCTGGTCAACCATCGAACTCGAAGCCGCCCCTGCAGAAGATGATCTCCGCGAAGCCATCGCAGCGAGTGCCGATGACAACGGCTTGTTCATCCGTGAACTCCGCAAGGTCGTCCCCACACTCGAGTCCCTCTTCATGCAACTCGTCGACACCGCTGCACCAAGCATCTCCGCTACGAGCACCTCTCCCTCAATAGAAAGCGGTGACCAATGAGCCGAGCCATCACCATCGCCCAGCGAGAACTCGCTTCGATGTTCCGTGTCCCCGCCGGGTGGATCATCATCGCCCTCTTCGCGTTCCTTACCGCGGTCCTCTTCGTCAACCAAACCATCATCCCGGGTCAGCCCGGCACACTCCGCTACTTCTTTATGTACTCAGGATGGCTTCTGATCCCTATCGCCCCCGCGATCTCGATGCGTCTATTGAGCGAAGAGTTCCGCTCGGGCAGCTTTGAAGCCCTCCGCACCGCACCCGCTGGAGATTGGTCGGTCACCGTCGGCAAATACCTCGGCTCGCTCGCCTTCTTGATCTTGATGCTCGTCCCCACGCTCGTCTATCCGATCGTCCTGACCATCGTCTCGAATCCATCGCCAGATCTGGGCCCAATCCTTGCAGGGTACCTCATGCTCGTGCTCGTCGGGATGCTCTATCTCGGGATCGGGATGGTCGCGTCATCACTTACCGCTTCCCAAACCCTCGCGTTCCTCGGCACCGTCATGACCCTGATCCTCGCGATCGTGCTCACCTCGGTCATTGCTCAGCAAGCCAGCGTCCGAACCGGGCTCTTCCTCTCGATGCTCTCGATCACCGATCGGGTCGGCGAACTCTCCAAAGGCATCATCGACACCGCCACCATCGCGTTCTTCGTGCTCGGCTCGATCTGGATGCTCGTGCTCGCCTCGGGTGTCCTCGAAGTCCGTCGCCTGGGTAAGTCTCGCCCGTTCACCATCATCACCGTCGCCGTCTTTGTTCTCGCGACGGGCACCGCGACGATCTTTGCTGGGTTCATCACCAACACTTACCACTACCGCATTGATGTCACCTCCACAGGCTCACACAAGCTCTCGCCCCGCACCGTGGGCATCGTTGATCGGCTCACCGAACCTACCCAGATCGTCCTTGCTATCGGCATGAACCGAGCCGACAAACGATCGCTCGATCTGGTCTCCGATGTCCTCGATACTTACGAGCGATCCAACGACCTGCTCAGTGTTCGTATTATTGATCTGGATTCTGCCCAGGGCGCAGACCACACCAAAGCCCTCCTCGCAGAACTCGCGGTGCGAGACCAAAGCACGATCGATGCAAACATGTCCGCCCTGCAAGCGAGCGCCGATATCCTGCTCGAAGTGGCTCCCAAGCTCTCAACCATCGCAACCCGGCTCGAAGCCATCGCCGACGCGATCACCCCAACCACACAGCGCGATGTCAATAACAAGGGTGTCTTCGAGCAACGCTCAGCCATCATCCGCGTGTTCGCCCGCGACATTCTCAATCAGGGTGAAGCGATCAACGCCCAGATCGAGTCCCAATCACAAACCAACGATATCTTCCCCTTCGACACCTTCGAAGAACCCATCGAACGCTCGCTCTCGTCACTCATGAATCAACTCGATGAGCTCGCTGG
>JAESSR010000130.1 GCA_016764015.1 Phycisphaerales bacterium | reverse complement strand
CTTTTCGCCATCACGCAGATCCCCGAGCAGCTCGCGTCCGCGCTCAAGTATTTCTGTGCGTGCCTCAAAGAGTTCCCATCGCTGACGCCCAAGATCGCTTGTAGACAGCATTCCCAGCTTGTGGGCAATCGGTGTCAGCCGATCGGGTGCGTTGTCCGCCCGCAGCATCAGCCGATGCTCTGCCCGGCTTGTAAACATCCGGTAGGGTTCTCTGGGTGTCTTCGTCACCAGATCATCCATCAGCACTCCGATGTACGCCTCATCGCGTCCAAACGAAAATCCCTCGTAGTCATCACCTTCATCGGCAAGCATCGCAGCATTGAGCCCAGCGATCAATCCTTGCGCAGCGGCTTCTTCATACCCGCTGGTGCCGTTGATCTGACCGGCAAAGAACAACCCACGCACGGCTCGTGTTTGCCCGGTTGTATAAATCTGATGCGGGCGGACCATGTCATACTCCACCGCATACCCATACTGCACAATCTTGGCATTGGCGCACCCAGGCATCCGCTTGATGATCTCATCTTGAACATCACTCGGCAAGCTCGTCGCGATCCCATTGCAGTACACCCAGTTGGAATCATGCGATTCGGGTTCAAGGAACACGCTGTGTGAATCCCGCTCATGGAACCGCACAACCTTGTCCTCGATGCTTGGGCAATACCGCGGTCCTTTCGATTCAATCTGCCCAGTAAACATCGGGGCACGATCTAAGTTCGCTCGGATAATATCATGAGCTTCCAGATTGGTACTCGACTGTCGGCAAGTCACCTGCTCAATCAACGGGAACCGATCGCACACCGTTTTCCCGAACTGCCAACCATCGGGGGTGAGTTCTGAGAACGGGACTGGATCTGCATCACCTGCTTCAACCCCAAGGATCTCCCAATCAATAGTCTCAATCGCCAATCTCGGCGGCGTACCCGTCTTGAGCCGACCGAGCTCAAATCCGAGTTTATTGAGCGACTTTGAAATCCCCGTCGCCGATTGTTCGCCAAACCGTCCACCCTGCGTCTGTTGATCACCCATGTGCATCAACGCCCGCATAAAGGTGCCTGTGGTGATGATGACCGTGCTGGATTCGAGCTCGAACTGCTGCCCATCATGGATAATTCGAACACCTTGGACAGGTTTACCCTCAGATTCACTCGTAATTATCGCTTCAACCGTCCCCTCGATCACTTCGATCTCTGGGCGGTCGTTGATAAGTGCTTGTGCAACACGGGCATAGGCAATATTGTCCGACTGGCACCGTGGCCCATGCACCGCTGAGCCCTTGGAAGTATTAAGTACTTTGAACTGAATCCCCGTCGCATCGGCGATCAGCCCCATGACCCCGCCCATCGCGTCAATTTCACGGACAAGCTGACCCTTGGCCAACCCCCCAATTGCAGGGTTGCAGCTCATCACACCGATCTTTGAAACATCAATTGTGATAAGAGCGACCGAGCTCGGCGTGCCCAATCGGTTCGCAGCCGCCCACGCCGCCTCGACCCCAGCATGCCCCCCACCAACCACAATGACATCAAATTTCGCTTTCACCGCAGATAATAGCACCGCAAAGCACAAAACTACGCCAGAATTCACTCTGGGAACTTGGCACAAGATACATTTTCTGATACGCTAGGAGAGAATATTACAAATAGCTGATACTGACATAAGGCTTGGTACATGAAACGATCAACGAAACAAAATACAAGAAAACCACACCACACAAAGCGCAGCACACACGGCTTGATCCGTATGGCAGCCATCGCAGGCACACTCTGTGCCATTTCCGCATTCGCACTTGGTGATGAAGTGATTATGCGCGACGGCACCGTCTATACCGGAGATGTGGTCTCTCAAACCCGGCGCAGTGTGGAAATCGAAACCAAAGTCAGCGGCATCTCGACCCGGCTCAAGCTCGATCGACGCAAGGTCAAATCCATCGTCATCGGAGATACCCAATCCCCAGCGACTACGACCCCCTCTACAACCTCAATCCCTTCAATTAAAGGGCTTCCAGCCGTCGAGATCGAAGAAACAAACGCTGTGCTCAAACGCGATGGCTACAACCTGGTGATGGAGGTCCCCCTCAAGGGCGGATTCGGCAAGGAAATTTACCCCGGCGGCGTCGCGGACTCGCTCGAATGGGCCAAAGAAAACGGCGTCACCGATGTCGTCTTCCGCATCAACTCCGGCGGCGGCGCCCTCTGGTGTGCCAACGACATCGTTGCGATCATGAAAGAACACCAAGGCGAGTTTAAGATGCACATGCTGATCGAATCCGCGATCAGCGCCTCGATCTGGCCTTCGTTTATGTGCGATACCATCACGATGGCACCCGGATCCGACTTTGGCGGGGCTGTGGGATACACCAAAAACGCGACCGGGTCCGCTGAGGTTGATCTCAAGATGAACTCGATTATGTCGGCCAAGCTCGAAAGCACCGCAGACGCCAACGGGCACTCAGGATACCTCGTCCGTGCGATGATCCTCTCCTCCGCTTCGATCTACGCCCATCAAGAGGATGGCGAGTGGGTCTTCTCAGACTCCACTGAGGGGCTTCCAAGAGGGTATGAGACCATCGACGGGCCAGACTCTGTCCTGACCCTCACCGCCAAAAAAGCGATCAAGTACGGCATCGTCGATGCCATGCCCGATGGAAAAACGCTCGAAGAATGGGCTCAGGTCCAAGGAATCGAGAAATGGGACTCCGCTGGAGATGTCGGCACTGAAATCTTCGAAAAAGCAGTGAAGAAATCAAAGCGCCTCGAAGATCGACTCAACGCAACCATCCGTGGGTTCAAATCTGAGCAGGCTTACTTGTACAATGACCAGTACATCATGCAACGCGGCGCAACACTCCAAGCGATGCGCAAGCACCTGGGCAGCTACAAACGCTACCTCAAGGAAGCACAGAAGCTCAACATGCCTTCAATGGTTGATGGGCGTTTCGCAGAAGCGATTGATGTCACCTACTGGGAATCAGAAATCCAGACCCTGATGGCCGACCTTCGTCGTTTCCGCCGACGCGGCCCATGATCCAATAGCCTTCAAACAAACACACTCTCTTCAACCGATCCTCAATAGGGTCGGTTTTTATTTTCATCACCAACTCATATCTTTGGGTGCCACTACTCGTCGTCTTCGGCGCAGTAGTGTCTTCTGGTCGATGTATCAAGCAAAGAGCACTACTGCGCCCTTCAGGCGAGTAGTGGCACCCTGTGGATGCAAGGCGCATGTCATATCACAAACTCGCCTCCCCCGGGCCTCCGGAGGAGCACCCAAAGGGTGGTTGTGGCTGCGGAGCAGACGGAGGGGGTCTATCTTTCTTCCCCATTCCCTATTCCCTATTCCCTATTGCCCACTGCCTGCTGCCTGCTGCCCATTGCCTTCTCCAAGAAAGACCCACTCCGTCCGCGAAGACGCGGCCACCTCCCCGCGAGGACGCATGGAGGGACAAAGATGATGTGCTTTGTGTGGATCAGGAGCCTTCAAACGCGGGCTCGGTGTTATCCACAGATGAAAACGACAGAGCCAAATGGACAGGCCAAATGGACAGAGCTTAAAAAAGCCCCCATCCGAAGATGAGGGCTTTGAAATGCTTCAATCTGTTCTGAGTTGATATCAGACGATATCAGGCGATATCAGTTGATTTCTGAACAGGTGACAGGTTCTCTTGGGAGCCCGTACTGGATACGCCCAATATCAGAGCCACCGAAATCGATCCCCTGGAGCCCATGACGGGTCCAACGGTAGCGTTGGCAGTATAAACTGCGATCGCCAAGCCCACCCTTTGGAAGCGGGAAAGTATGAAGCGGCTGGTAATACTGGAGCCATTCAGTGCCGGGGTTGCTTGGTTGCCACCCGGCGTTGGAATCGGCTGTCAACTCTGAGCGGACCGAGCCGTCAAAGAATGCAAGGTTGGGCTTCGCTTCTGGATACGCGAAGTAGAGCCCCCTCTTATCACTAAACCGGTCAAACTCTTCAAACATCATGACCTTGCCCGAAGTATGTGCCACTTGGGTAAACTTTCTTCGCCCGAGTGGAATACCCGGTGCCCCAGCAAACAGGTGAGGGGTATCTGCAACAGGGTTATAGGTTGGAGCACCAGCGATGCCGTCGGAGTTCCATGCTGCGGGGACCATTTGGTAGGTCGCAGCAAATGGCCATCTCTGCATGACTGCTTGTGACCCCCAATCACCTTCCGCTTCATAGCCGTTACCATCACCCAAATCACTCCCGTATGGCAATGTGTTGCCACTTTCGAGGTACTCGAGTGGTTCTTCTTGCCAGTTGATCAGGTTGCGGTCAAACGGGCTCGCAGCGGTTGGCTCTGGCTGGACATCGGTCAAGAAGTCAAGGAGCACAAGGTGCGAGTAGCGACGATGGGCAAGGCGAGCACCAAAGTTGCGGAACTTAGTCATGCCATTGATACGACCAGTGACTCGCTGGAGAATCTCTTGATTCTGAAGCGAAGCTGCTTCTTGATCAGAGCCACGCGACTTGAGCTTGCCGTTGGGCATGAGGTAGAACTCGCCCGCACGCCATGAGTAGCTAAAGATGCGATCCTTGTTGTCCGCAGCGTAGTTGGCAGCACCCGTGTTGAGTGAGCGTTGATTTGCCTGAGACAGGACATTCTTTGCTGATCGCTGAGCTTGACCCAATGCTGGGAGCAAGATACCGATAAGCAATGCGATGATCGCGATTACGACCAACAGTTCGATAAGTGTAAATGCGTTTTTCCGTCTTTCCACGACGACCTCCATCCGTCAATGTGCTTGTTTGTTCGACTCCACAACCGTGGAATGTACTTGAAGCACTGACATGTTGATTGTTTTGACGATCATTGAGCCAAATGGCTGTGCGTTCCAATGATGCATCTGATTATTGTACTCGGTTATTCGTACCTGTTCTATTCGTACCCCAACGACAATGGTTCCAGTGATTCCCCGAACACTTTCATCATTCTGGTTGAACGCACCGCACGCTGAGAGGATTTGGCAACCACACGCTGCCAAGCTCTCGAAAGTTCTGTCTCTTTTATAAGGGTTCTAGAGAGATTTCGCAACCCCATAGTCCCAACGAGTGCAAAATTTATGGATACTTTCTTATTTAAGGGTGTTGTTAGTATGCGTTCCGGTGGATAAAACCGCGAAAAATGGTCAAGACCAGAATCCGAATATCAAACCAAATCGTCCAGTTTCGGATATAGAACAGGTCATACTGCAATCTTTTACGCAGGCTAGTGTCGCCGCGGAGCCCGTTGACCTGCGCCCACCCAGTCATCCCGGCTTTGACCTGCTGACGGAGCATGTATCCTCGCCAATCTTCACGGAACCGGTCGATCAGTTCTGGACGCTCTGGTCGCGGGCCAACAAGGGCCATATCCCCCAAGAGCACATTAAAGAGCTGAGGCAACTCGTCAAGGCTGGTTTTTCGGAGCCAGTACCCGATACGGGTAATCCGGGGATCGTCTTTGGAGGTCCAAGCTTCCGAATCGAGAGGCGACGGCTGCCCGTTCTCTGAGTCATCGTCAAGGTGCATCGTTCGGAACTTCCAGATATCGAACACATCGCCCCCCAGGCTCACCCGGCGTTGGCGGAAGAATATTGGCCCAGGGCTGCTCAATCGGATGCCGATCGCGATCGCGATCATCACAGGCGAGAAAATGAGCATGCCCAGAATCGCACCGATCACATCAAGCCCACGCTTGAATATGCCTCCGATACCAGCCATCGGGCTCTCGCGATAGCTCAGGATGGGCATGCCTTCGAGTTCAGAAACCGCCATATTCTGAGGCAGGTACCTGGGATGGATATCAGGAACAATCCGCACATCAATAGCAAACTTTTCGAGCCTGCGCAAAATATTGGGGAGCTGGGCGGACATCGCGCTGGGGATAGCAAGGTACACCGCATCGACCGGACGAGATTCGAGGATCGACTCAAGCTCATTGACCCCCCCTACAACCGGTAGGGTGAGGCACCTGGTGCGTGCGGTTTGCTCATGATGCGAAATGAAATATTCAACACGGATCCCAGTCCATGAGTTGCGTGCGAGTGTCCGCGCGGTGATCTGCCCGAAACGCCCGACGCCGATGATCGCCACATGGCGCATATTCCATCCACGCCGACGCATAGATCGTAAAATAAGCCTTAAAAACAAGCGGAATGAGCCGATAGACACCGGGAGTGCGGCTGCAAGGATTGCGAGTTGAAACCGTAATGGATCAGTCGCCAATCGCCACCCAAGGAACTCTTCAGACGGTGGCCCGACGGTGTTAATCCTGCTCGATCCGATCGCCCACAGTGCGACCACGATCATCATTACTGAAACAAACGAGGCTTTAAAGACCTGCCCGAGCTCGCCGACAAGCGCCCGATCACGCCGGGGTTTGTAGAGCTTGAAGAAGAGCATGGTGACAATCGCGATCGGAATCGCAAAGAGCATCAATGAATCTTTGAAAAACTCTTCCCAGCGTGTAGGGATTGGTTGGTCGAACCGGTTGAGCCGAATACCCCATGCGAGCAACGAAGCCGACGCGATCGCAACGGCATCAAGCACTCCAAAGAGTGAAACAAACAGATTATGGCGTTGCCTGAGCAAGTAAGCCCCCACGAGTAGCTAGCTTTGTTCTTGAGATGCCCCCTGCAGCATCTCGCTGCACAGAGTGTAGAGTATCTGGGGTTGCTTTGCGCACCAAATCAAAGCCGATTGCGTGTCACATTCCACCACACTCAAATAAAACGCTTACGCCGAAGAAGAATCGGTTGATTGTTCTGCTGATTGATCGGTTGATTGTTCTGTTGGTGGTTGATCGATCATCTCGCCCAGTGCTTCTCGGAGTGCATCGCTGATCTGGGCACCCGATGGGGGAACAATCCGAACCTTCGCAAACATATCCCCCCGTTTGCCAGCATTGGCGTTTAACCCGTGACCACCGATCCGAAACCGGGTTTCGCTGTCGGTTGAGGGTGGGATAGTGAGCATCACGACTTTTCCATCAATCGTAGGGACTTCAACCTTGGCGCCCAATGTAGCCTCAGCGATACTCAGCGGCAGATCAACATTCAGATCAAGCCCGTCATCTATCCGTGTGAACTGAGCATCTTTCTCGATGTGAATAATCACATACACATCGCCTTTATGCCCACCCTGCATCGGGCTCGCCATGCCCATTTCACGCAATCGCAGCTTGCCGCCATTTTTGATGGCTTTGGGTATTTTCACATCGATCGATTTATACGCTCCATCTGCGGGCACCGAAATCTGCTTGCTGCCCCCCTCGTGTACATCTCGCAGCGACACCTTAAGAGATATCCGAATATCTTGCCCACGAACCGGTTGACGCGGCTGTGGATTGAATCCACCTCCAAACCCGCCACTAAAGCCGCCCCCAGCCCGCGATCGCGTGCCTCCGAACATCGAATCGATAATTGATCCAAGATCGCCAAAGTCGACCTCCTGTGCACTTGCATACCCGGCTGGTCGCCCTGAAACGAACTGGTCATGCCCGAGCCGATCGTACTTCGCTCGTTTCTCAGGATCGGAGAGCACCTCGTAGGCTTCATTGAGCTCAGAGAACTTCTTGCCCGCGTCTGGATCGTCACTCACATCGGGATGGAGCTTGCGTGCCTTGCTGCGAAACGCCTGCTTCACCTGTTCGGCATCTGCCCCTTTGGACACTTCGAGTACTTGGTAATAGTCGGTTTTACTCATATCTTCAATTGCCTCAGTCATTTCGATGCCAGCCGCTGTACGAACCGCAGATCATAGAAAACAAGCGGCACCGAGGCACCGCTTGTTTCAAATGAATTGTGCTCTCTGCCTTGGAAATGAGCAGATTAGTCGTGACCGTGACCTTCGTGTGAATCGGTCTCGGTCATCGCTGGTTCAACGGCTTCTGCTTCAACATGATTGATGTGAGCCATTGTTGCATTGAAGGCCAGCATTGCGTCTGATGGGATATTCGCACGCGGGTTGCCACGCTCGCCGTAGGCCATGTATCCGGGGATCAGCATCTTGCGATGAGTCCCCATCGCGAATCCTTCCATCCCGATGCCCCACCCGGTGATTGCACGGGTGAGCGGCGGATAGGTAAAGACGAATGGCTGATTACGGGCATAGCTCGAATCAAACACGGTGCCATCCATCAGGTATCCGTCATAATGAACATGAAGCTCGTCGCCATCTTGAGGCTCGATGCCTCGCTCGCCGGCATAATCAAGCATGACCATCCCGTCATCTCGGCGGATGACATTCACATACGATTCACTCCGGTTGAAGGCGATCGCCGAATCGGCGTCTGAACCCCAGACTACATTGCCTTGGGCATCAAAGCCACGATCAGCAACGGTGAGCGTATCGCCATCGAGTGTCACGCTTGATGTCATTTCAACTGCACCAGCGACACCAGTTGGGTATGGATACGGCGTGGCGCCGGTGAATCCGTTTGTGGTTGACTCAAGCTCTACATCAAGGGTCGCAACAAGATCGTGGGCGTTGATCACCGGGAAGAGTTCGGTTGCTGCCCACATGCCATCGAATACACCCTCAGCGGTTGCGCCGATTGCGAAGTCATAGGTCCGCAGACGGATTTCTCCCTTGTACCTGTAGAGCTGAAAGAATGCCCTGCGGTAGGGTGCCCATGCTGCGTTTGAGCGAACACTCTCAATATAGAGGGTGTCTGACATCCCGACGACCGGGGCGGGGGCGACGCTCATTGCGATGTACACATCGTCGCCTTCGACCGGATTGGCCGATTTCCAGGTGCCGGTGAGCTGGGTTGCGATCTGTGCGATCCCCTCGTCTGACCAGCTCGGTGCGTATGACTCGGGTGCGGTATAGCTCGGCGCAGCATCGGCTAAAGCGTCATTTTGGGCGATAACTTGGCCAGCCGTGGCGCAGAGCACCGCGCTGATCACGCATGGAATACATTGTTTAAACATTCAGAAAACTCCTCAATCTGTGGATTACAGTGGTTTTGTTTCATTGTAGGCGAGCAAAAACATCGGCTCAGCGCTCCCAGACTGATATGTGAAACCGGTTTTCGTGGCGAATATGAAAAGAATGACGATTCAAAAATACAAATATTGCTTGAGAACCGAAAAAACAGTCTCAATTCAGCCCCTTTTACAGATATACAGCAGCATTTAGAACGGTTCGCCGATGAAATTGCCTCTAAGAGCCACTGGGCAGGATCAGCGATGCTGTACTTCCCGTATGATATTGGTGAGATGATGAAAATAGAAGATGAACATTCCCCATGAGATTACGATATGGAATCCAAACCAGACCAAGAACGCACTGATGATTCGATTCGCTTAGAGCCCAGTTCTGAGATGAATGAAGGCGGAGACGATTCGTCGACAATCACCCCAGACCGCCAGCCGTTGAGCCATGAGGGCGAGGATTCTGGTGATTCTCTCTTTGAGACATACCACCCACGAAAAACCGAAGAAATCCTTGCCCACAAGCAAGCGATCCTCGATTCTCATGCAGCCGAGGCGGCGGCCATTATTCTCGATGGCGTTGAAGCACCTGTATTTGATGAATCTGTCCAAGCTGATATCGAGCACGAACAACTCCTCGACCATGCCTACAACCGAGCGTATCGAGCGATCCGTGTCCAGCATGTGAGCCCATTGGGCAAGCTCTTTTCCCCCGGCGCTCAGTTTGTGTATGCGCTGCTTATCTTGACGGGCTTGGGCGGATTGATTGGTTTGGCAGCGACGATTGAGTCGCCGGTGCTTGTGCTGACAGCCGGGATTGCTTCGCCAATTCTCCTGCCAATCTGTGTGTGGAAATGGGTACGCTGGCTCGATTCCACCCCCTACTACTACCGCCTGCTGACATCACTCGGCGAAGATGCACGCAATCTGCTCGGCTTCCGATTGTTCTGGAAGAAATCGAGCACGAAAATCTAATCGCCTTTTCCCAACAAAGTGGTGTGATTGATTGTTGTTTGAAAATGATCGATTGATGCAATACATCGGGTGTGTGTTCATTCTTTGTATATTCAGTGAACATATGAAACAGAAAAAAAGACCAAATAGCCCATCAATTCATCCCAATTGCAACGGATATCCGTGTATACTGGTAGTACTCGATGAATGCAGCCTACTTGCTCTCTTTAATTTTCTCTTTTGATCAATCGATCGCCCTCTAGAATCAACCGCTGCAAGAAATAAAGCCGAAAGACCAATATATCCAATGGGGGATAGCTGGACGGCAACAATTGGTCTCACAGCGCATCCGCTCAGTATGCGAACGCTGTGCGTGGCGGAACGGGGACACACACATATATCATGAGCGTACTCAAAATGCGTTGCATAAACTCTCGGGGATGGGATTCAATGGCCAAAGGCGATAGACCAGAACGCAAAGAACTGCTCCCGGGTATCGATCCGGAATGGGTTCAGGCTGCGATTAGTAGGCCTGAAGAAGAGGAGCCCGATCCTGAGTTTGATCCTGATGATCCTGATTCTGTCTGGATTTTGGGCAACGATCCTGAAGCAAAGATTTCGAGTGTTGCCGACCGGCGCAACCTGATCCATAAGCAGATGCTCTCGACCGGCGGGCAGTTTGTGATGGGTGTGCTCATGATGTTCATCGCCTTGGGTCTGACGATCATGGCGATCACCAACCCGGTGCTCAAGTTCATCATCCCCGCAGCGATCATCGCGCCGATAAGTCTTTGGTACATGCGAACGCGGTGGCGTCGCTGGCTCGGTTCGGCACCGTACTTCTACCGGCTGATGTCCTCGCTGGGTGAAGATGCCGAGAATATCCTTGTTGAACACGAAGAGAAAAAGCGGGCCAAGTTTGTCAACAAAGTTGGTGATTTGTATTCGGTCAATACCAAGCCTAAGAAGAAGAAATAACATTCGCCTTGCCCGACCAACTCAGCAACATGCGCTCAACGACATAATTGTAATAAAAGACACCCGCCTACTGTGCGGGTGTCTTTGTACTTTGTGATTTCACTTTGCTTAGGCGAGTTCTGGGAATCGTTCGATGACGACCTTGACGAGATCGGCAACATGTGATGCTGATTCGTCGAAGAGTCTTTGTTCTTCATCGGTGAGCTTGAACTCGACGATTTTCTCTACGCCGTCTTTGCCCAGCAGTGCTGGCACGCCAACGAACAAGCCCTTGTGACCGAACTGGCCATCAAGATAGGCGGCGGATGGGATGATCCGTTTTTTATCCTTGATGATTGCTTCAGCCATCTGGATGGTGCCGAGTGCTGGTGCGTAGTAGGCACTGGTGCCCATGAGCTTGACGATCTCGCCGCCACCGACCTTGGCGCGGTTTGCACAGGCGGTGATTTTTTCTTCGGACATCATGTCGGTGACCGGGATGCCGTGGACCGATGTGAGGCGTGGGAACGGGACCATGTCGTCGCCGTGTCCGCCGAGGAGCATTGCCGAAACATCTTCGACACTCACGCCGAGTTCCCATGCGATGAACGCACGGTAGCGGGCACAGTCGAGTGCACCGGCTTGCCCGACGATGCGGTTGCTCGGGAACCCGGTCGCTTTCCATGCGGTGTAGACCATCGCGTCGAGTGGGTTGGAGACGATGATGACGATCGAATCTGGAGCGTGAACCTTGATGTTCTCACAGACCGATTTGACGATCTTGACATTGGTTTCGATGAGGTCGTCGCGGCTCATGCCCGGCTTACGCGGGATGCCCGCGGTGACGATGACGACATCTGAGCCGGCAATATCTTTGTAATCGAATGTGCCGGTGAGGGTGGAGTCGAAGCCTTCGATTGGAGCACAGCAACCCAGGTCGATCATTTTGCCTTTAGGCATGTGTTGATCTGGTGCGTCCCCGCGTGGGATATCGAGGAGGACGATGTCGCCGAGTTCCTTTGCGGCGGCCCAATGGGCACAGGTTGCGCCGACATTACCGGCACCGATGATTGAGATTTTTGCACGCTTTGGCATTGAAAAAGTCCTTTCAGTCGTCAAATCCGTTTGATGAAGTCCTCTGAATTGCCTAAGTTTGGCACGCCGATGGTTGATCGGCGAGAGGACTTGTATGGTAGTCCTAGATGTTGGGAATCACGAACTTATGCGCCTGAATCTCGCTCAGAATCCTGATCCTCATCGAGCCAGACCACTTCGACCGAATCCAAAGGCTTCCCCGCTCTCGGGGGCAATGGCACCGGGCACATCTCGCCCCCGCTCACGACCGGGATCAATAACGGCTGGCCGGCTTGAAGATCACCTGTCACCGGAGCAACGATGTCTTTGACTTTGCCGGGATTAAGAAAATCGAACTGTCGATAGACCTGACACACCGGGCGGATAATCTGCGGGTGCTCGAGATCGCCATCGCAGGCGTTGAGAAAATCTTGGATCATCCGCAAGACATCATCTTCGGGTTGCCCGCCGGCGTTGTTGCGGGCGATGGCAATGGGCGCACCAGCGAACATCTCGATTCCCGGGCTTGCGATGAGCACTTCGCCGATGTATCCCGCTTCGAGCAGGGCATTGCCTAGCTCACCAGGATGGAACGAAATAAATCGCTCAGACTTGACGACCCACACAACCCCTTCATGAATGGCGACCTCCCACGCTTGTTTGGCATCTTCAACGAGATCGATGATTGATTCGGGCATAGGTTCCGATCGCCAAATCTCATTGAGTTGAGTGACATGCTCTTTGATGCCCATCTCTGCTTTATCGATTGCCAGCGGGCGTTCATCAGGATCGACCTTGTCGATCTCGCCGAGTGCCATCGCCAGGGCGTGGAGCCCTATCGTCGGCGCGACTGAATCCCGCCAGCGTTGCCCTTCTTCTGTTTTGGGTAACGCCACTGCTGACTGTGCGAACTGGATCCACCCTGCGAGCAGTGTTGACCATGAGGTGGGAGCGTGTGGAGTCATGGGCAGATGGTAGCCAGCTAGGGGGCATTCCTTCATGTCTTGTGGAGCATTCGGGAAGAAGATTTTACCACAGAGCACACAGAGCACACAGAGAAAGGAAGGCGGAGATAAGAAAGATAAAGAGTGTGGAAGATTCAGAATCGAGTCGCTCTTGATTTCTTCCACCCTCTCCTTCTTCCACTCTTCCTCATCTTCCTCTGTCTTTTTTCTCTGTGTGCTCTGTGTGCTCTGTGGTAAAATCTTCTCTTCTACTTTTCCACAAAGCCATCCTCAATACACATTTGCTCAAGAGAGGCGGGTGCAAAAAAATCCCCCAGGCCGTGGTGGGCATGCCTGGGGGAGGGAGGCGAAGATCGGGCCTGTGGCAGGGATGTGCCGCCGCGATCTTCGCAAGTGGGACTGACTTCATGGGATCTGTTTCATCCCTCTATCAAACTCATTCGTAAACTCACAAACCCGGCAGCGGCCTGCCGCCATCTTCTCTTCGTGCTCACCCCGGAGTGTTCGTTTCTTGTATGCTCCTTGGCGACGAGCGCCTTGCATGCAATCCTCCGAACCGGCTCACCGGCGGGATCAATCCATGACCCCATTACCGGCAGCTTTCATTCCGTTTTTCTGCTGACCGTCCCCTGCGGGTGCTTCCATCTGGCACTGTAAGCTGAATGCTTTGTGCCGCTGCCGTTGAGGTTTGTGAGTGTTGTTCCTTTCTTCTGCTTTATTAACTACAACCCAATGAGTTGCCACAGTTGAGGCACTTGTAGCAAGTCCCGCTGCGAACAGTGATCGTCCCGCACACATCACACGGCGGGGCATCACCGGATGATTCCAACGCCATCGAGAGTGTTGCACTTGCTGAGCGTTGGGTGCGTGATTCAGTCACCTGAATCTTGGTGTTTTTTCCGGTATCAATCGCGGTTGCCGAGATATGCGTTTCGGAAAGCACGGTTTCTTTCACTTCGATCACACGATCAGATGACTTCGCCTCAGTGCTGCTCATGCGTCGGATGACAAGTGCTGGCTCGATTGGGATACTTGAACTCTCAGGACGCTTGGGCGCGTTCGCTTCGCGGTAGCCTTCGATGAACTCCATGCCGAGCCAGCGGAAGATGTAATCAACCAATGATTTCGCAAACGGGATATCTCGGTTGGTGGTCATGCCCGAGGGCTCGAAGCGTTGATGCGTGAACTTCTTGACGAGGCTTTCGAGCGGCACGCCGTACTGCATCGCGACCGAGGTCGAAGTGCCCAATGAATCCATGAGCCCACCAATAGTCGAGCCCTCTTTGGCCATGGTGATGAAGAGCTCACCGGGTGTTCCGTCTTCGTAGACGCCGCAGGTGAGATAGCCCTCATGACCGGCGACATTGAACTTGTGGGTAATCGATCGGCGGGTGTCTGGGAGACGACGACGCATCGGGCGATGGACGATTTCGATTTCCTTCTTGATCACGATGCGGACATTCTCGTTGCCAACCGCACCTGCGAGCTCGACGACATCGTCGGCGATTTCATCAAGAGCCGATGCCATTTCGAGTTCGTCAACAACCGTGTCCTCATCGAGTTCATTTTCAGTATCACTCTTCGAGTTCAACGGCTGGCTGAGCTTGCAACCATCGCGATACAACGCGTTGGCCTTGAGCCCGAGTTCCCAGCTCTCGCGATACGCGTTCTTGATATTGTCAAGTGTCGCATCGTGAGGCAGGTTAATCGTCTTGGAAATCGCACCTGAAAGGAACGGCTGGGCCGCTGCCATCATACGGATGTGTCCGCCGGCGGAGATCAATCGTGTCCCGGTGTTGCCACAGGTGCTTGCACAATCGAACACCGGAAGATGCTCATCCTTGAGATGCGGCGCACCTTCGATGGTTTGTGTGCCACAAACAAGCAGGCTCAACTCGGCCAACTGTGTATTGGTCAAACCAAGAAACTTGAGTGCGTTGAATGTGGGGTCGGCTTTGGCAGCATCTGAACCGATGCCGATGCGGGTGAGGGTTTCGTCGCCGAGCCCCCAAGCGCTGAAGGCCATGCCGAGTTCGAACGCTCCGGGGAGTTGATCGGTGATCGCTTGGAGATCATCATCATTCATACCCTGCCCGATAAGCCATGCTGCGAGCGAAACGCCGGTGCTGTCGGGGACAGACTTGGGCATCGGGACATGCAAGTTGAGCGTGCCGAGGATGTACTGTGTCATCGCTCTGCGTTGGTCTTCGTCGTATCCGAGTGCTTTGAGGGCTGGATCAATCGAGGCGTTGGCGATTTTGAAGTAGCCGCCGCCAGCGAGTTTCTTGAACTTGACAAGCGCGAAGTCTGGCTCGACGCCGGTGGTATCGCAGTCCATCAGCAATCCGATCGTGCCGGTGGGCGCGATGACGGTTGTTTGGGCGTTGCGATAGCCGAACTCTTCGCCGAGTTCGAGTGCTTGATCCCAAGCGGTGGTCGCGTGATGAAGCAAATCCATCGCGTTGCCGAGATTTACTTTGTGATCGCGGATGAGTTCGTGGTTGATGGGGACGGGCGAGATGCGAAGGTCTTCGTACTCGCCGCTATCGCGGGCGACGCCCATCGCTGCTCGGCGATGATTTCGGATCACGCGGAGCATGTTGTCGCGTTCGGGCTCGAACCCAGGGAACGCGCCGTGTTCGCCGGCCATCAGGGCGCTCATGCGGTAGCTTCGCCCGGTCATGATCGCGGTCAAACATGCACAGATCGAGGTGCCTGCTTCGGAGTCATAAGGGATACCGGCTTGCATCAACATCGCGCCGAGGTTGGCATAGCCCAAACCGGTCGTTCGGTAGTTGAAGCTGAGTTCGGCGATTTCCTTTGATGGGAACGCGGCCATAAGGACCGAGATTTCGAGCACCATCGACCAGAGATCAACGCCGTGCTCGAAGCCTTCGATATCAAACTCGCGGGTTTCCGGATCGTAGAACTTGAGCACATTGAGCGATGCGAGATTACACGCGGTGTTGTCGAGGAACATGTATTCGCTACATGGGTTCGACGCGTTGATCCGGCCTGCACCCGGGCAGGTGTGCCAATCGTTAATCGTCGAGTCGTACTGCACGCCCGGATCGGCACAGCGCCAGGCGGCGTAGGCGAT